>JACVQI010000111.1 GCA_015661095.1 Gammaproteobacteria bacterium | reverse complement strand
GCCACGGCATAGGTGGCCTTGCCCGTATCTCGCCGGCGCGCATAATCGATCCACTCCCGGTTGATGTCGACGCCTGCAATCTCGCCGTCAACAGCCGCCGCCAGCGCCCGTGTGAAATAACCGGTGCCGCAGCCGACATCAAGGAGCGATTCTCCGGGCTGAGGCGCCAGTACCTGTAAGAGTAATTCAACCTCGCGTTGTCCAATCCAGCGACCTCGCGGCGATTCATACCAGCGGTCGTAGCTTGCTGCATCCATATTAAACGTTATTCGACTAATGGGATTGAAACGTAAAAGTCGAAATTTTCATGCGGTTTCACAATCCGGGAATTCACGTATAGATATTAATGTCCTTCGTAAATATTTTAAATTTTTAGCGCGCATAGTCTGATCGCATTATCCTGATAGATCTTCTTGCGATCCGCATTGCTGAGGCCGAGGCTGTCGATGATCCGGATGGTTTCGCGGATGTACAGCGGTCCCTGTTCCGGGTCGAACGGCGCATCGGAGGCAAAGACGATATTATCCACACCGAAAAAATCCAGGGCGCACTGGGTCGCCGGGCGGGAGCCGAATAGCGCCGTGTCGGCGATAAACTCTTTGAAATAATCCAGCGGCCTGCGCCGCAGTTCTTTTAATAGCACCTTGTAATCGACGCTTGTGGTTCTGGAACCGAGCTGGTCCCAGCCGTATCCCACACGGCCTTCGAAATACGGGATCATGCCGCCGCCGTGGTGAGTGATGATTTTAAGACCGGGCAATTCATCGAACAGTTTTGAAAACACCATACGGGCCATGAACACGCTGGTTTCATAGGGCCAGCCAAAGGCCCACCAGATTTCGTACTGGGAATGATCCTCGGTCAGATAGTCGGGGAAATTCGGCCCCCGGGTCGGATGGACCCAGATGGGGCGATCGTGATCGTGCAGCAATTTGAACAGGGGCCGGTATTCCGCTGTGTCCATGCACTTGCCGTTGACATTGGTGAACACTTGTATTCCAACCGCCCCCAGTTCGGTCAAGGACCTTTGCGCCTCCTGGATGGAAGCCTCCGGATCGGTCAAGCCCAGAGTGGCGATGAAACCCGGGAATCGGTCTGGAAATTTTTGCACCAGCGCCGCCATGCTGTCATTCGCCAGCCGGGCCAGGTCGTTGACATGTTCCCCGGGGACCAGCATCTCCAGCGGCGGGGAGGCGAGCGACAGGATTTGGCAGTAATCGTCAAACATGTCCATCACCCGGAAGCGAACATCGAGATCGGTGATCATCGGCACGGCCTGGACGCGTTTGGTCATATTGCCCGGGTTCGGTGCGATCGCCATGACCTTGTCATAGAAGGGTTGCGGCCAGATATGGTTATAGATATCGATTTTTTTCATACAGGTTTTCCAATCCGGTAAGATGACAGGAATATTGATATATTGTGTCATATCTGAACCTGCCTATCGGCGAAAAATTCATCATGAAAGCCATGGTCCTGAAGTCTCCCGGCGCACCCCTGGAATTACAGGACCGCGCCATGCCGGTCTGCGGGCCCGAGGAGATCCTGCTGCAAGTCCAGGCCTGTGCCGTTTGCCGTACCGATCTGCATATTATCGATGGAGAACTGCCGCAGCCGAAGCTGCCCCTGATACCCGGACATGAGATCGTCGGTGCGATTGTCGCCAGGGGCGAGCGGGTGTCCGGGCGGTTCGCCATCGGTGACCGAGTAGGGGTGCCGTGGCTGGGTTATACCTGCGGCAGTTGCCATTATTGTGTCACCGGTCGGGAGAATCTTTGTGATGCCGCGCGCTTTACCGGTTATCAGATCGACGGCGGTTATGCCGAGTATGCCGTTGCCAACCAGGGCTTTGTGTTTCCGATCCCAGCGGCCATGGGTAGTGTTGAGATTGCGCCCTTGCTGTGCGCGGGCCTGATCGGCTACCGGTCGCTGCGCATGACGGGAGACGCTGGTCGCATCGGTATCTATGGTTTCGGCGCGGCCGCCCATATTGTGACCCAGGTCGCCCTGCATGAGGGCCGGGAAATCTATGCCTTTACCCGGCGCGGTGATGTCCAGGCGCGTGACTTCGCCCGGCAACTTGGTGCGGTCTGGACCGGCGCCGCGGATGAGAAGCCACCGCTGCAACTGGATGCAGCCATTATTTATGCCCCGGCCGGTGAACTGGTACCGGCGGCATTGCGGGTAATACGCAAGGGCGGTGTGGTGGTCTGCGCCGGTATCCACATGAGTGATATTCCGGCCTTTCCCTATGCCATCCTCTGGGGCGAACGGCAGATCCGTTCCGTTGCCAACCTCACGCGCCGGGATGGCGAGGAATTTCTGGCGCTGATTGAGCGTATTCCGATCCGCACCGAAACGGAAAGCTTTCCCCTGGTCCATGCGAATGTCGCGTTGGCTAAATTACGGTGTGGTGAAGTACGGGGCGCGGCGGTTCTGGATTTGCAGAGGAGCTGATCCGGGGTATGCTATTCACCATCATTCGAAAATAATTGTTCCATCATGACGACCAATATAATCGCTATCGCTGATGTCATTCACCAGCGTCGAACCATCCATAATTTCAAAGCCGACCCGAAACCGCCCGCTGCCGAGATAATCAGGGCCATCGATCTGGCAGTCTGCGCGCCGAATCATCATGGCACGGAGCCATGGCGGTTTTATCTGATCGGAGAGGCCAGCAAGGAAAAGATTTGTCTCCTGAACGCGGAGTTGCACGGCGCTGCCCGTGGCGATAAATCGGTACAGGCGAAACTGGATCGCTGGCGCGAAATCCCCGGTTGGTTGCTGCTGACCTGCGCGAAGTCGGCTAATGACATACGCGCCAGCGAAGACTACGCGGCCTGTTGCTGCGCCGCGCAGAATCTGATGCTCTATCTGTGGAGCGTTGGCATCGGCATGAAGTGGACCACGGGCGCCGTCACGCGCGAAGCGAAATTTTATGACATCCTGGGTATCGATCCGAATGCAGAAACCGTGGTGGGTTTATTCTGGTACGGCTATCCGGCGGAGGTTCCACCGGGCAACCGCAAACCAGCCGGTGATAAGATTGTCCAACTGTCCTGATCTGTAGTAATGCGGGTTGGGATTTAGTTGTGGAAGCTCTGAATAAGTCCCTCCTGGACTTTTCAGAACTCGCAAAGTAAAAGCTGTGACTTTTACTTTGCTCCATTTTTCAAACAGTTGCCTGTTTGAAAAATGCCGGCACATCCATATGCCGGGCGGAACCTCTGAGTTAATCAGAGGTTCCTTATGTGGCAGCGTGCCGTCCACGTCACCCTTTTTAGGTATATATATCCCCTCACTGAAGGCATAGGATTCATGCCGTCAGTATTAACAATTCAGTTAATCAATTTCATTAGACAAGGACGTCTTCCCTTTTTACCGCTAACTCCTTAACAAAATCTTCCCCAATCTTCCGGGTGTCAGAGAATGCCTTATCGCTGCCTTGAAATCCTCCAATGCATAGATTCCGGCCACGGGAATTTGCAGTTGCCGTTTCTGAAATAAAGTCAGCAGCCGCTGCATCACGCGGGCCTGTTCGTCGGCACTGGTGTTGGCGAACCACGGTCCCAGCCAGAAACCTTTCACTGACAGATTCCGGGCCGCCAGTTGCATGGCGCTGACCGCCACGGGTTGGCCTGATAAACCGCCGTAGAGGATTAATTCGCCACCGGGGGCAAGGACCGACAGCAGGTCCAGACCGGTCTGCCCCGCCACCGGGTCGAAAGCAGCGATGATGGGTTCGGGTCCAGCCGCCTGCTGTATCTGATTCAGCCAGTCCGGTTGTGACGAGATCACGACGTGCGTCGCGCCCTGTTTGTATAAATCATCCGCGGTTATCTGATTCCGCACGATATTGATGACGCGCCGGTCCTGGATTTTTCCGAGTTGATCGACCAGCCTGCCGACGGCGGAGCCTGCGGCGGTTTGTACGATCGCGCCCGGCTTTGTGACACCTTGTAACATCAGCCAGGCGGTCAACGGATTGGCATGCACCTGGCAGGCGATTTCATCAGATATCTCAGCGGGGACATGTTCAATGCTAAGTGCCGGTACGATCATTTTATCCGCCCAGGTGCCGCGCTGGCGGGCGATCATGTAGCGGTCGCCGACTTTGATGTCTGTCACCCCCTTACCCATCGCTTCGATAATACCAACTGCCTCCAGGCCGGTGGCCGCGGGAAACGCCTCCGGCGGTACATACAGGCCGCGTATGTAGGCGATATCAGAGGGATTGACGGGACGCAGGGTAATGCGCAAGCGAACTTCGCCGGGTCCCGGTTCTGGTTCTGCAACTTCCGCCAGATACAGGACGGCTTCAGGATCCCCGCAACGATCAAACTGGATTCGGCGCATAAGTCATGTTCTCCGGAGCAACAGCATCAGGCTTTTGTTGTTTCCGCTTCCCGCTCCCAGGCCTGTGTATCTTCCAGGCAGCGGTTATAGGCACGTAAACCGAAATACAAAACAATAAAACCAAGCGGCCCGAGGATGGCGGAGGTCGCGGCCAGCGATTTACCCAGGGCCAGATCGGAACCGAAGGCAAAGTCGGTAAAGCCGGCGACGATACTGGGGCCCAGTCCCAGGCCGAGGATATTGACGATGAATACATACAGGGCCGACATCTGACCGCGCATCTGATTCGGAGTGATGGCGACGATACAGGCGGGAGCGAGCACATGAAAGTTGGTGAAAAAATAAGCCACCATGAACATGGTGATGGCCAGACCCGGTGTCGGCATTAACGGAGCGGCGACGGCGAAGGGGATGCCGATGGCATAGCCAAGCAGGATCACTTTCATATTCGCATCCCGGTTACCGCGGCTCAGCAGTTTGTTCGCCAGCATCCCGCAAAGCAAAATACTGGTAACTCCGACCACGATATTGAACAGGCCATAGACGCGGCCGAATTCACCGGCCGACCAGCCGAAGGTACGGATGA
This sequence comes from Gammaproteobacteria bacterium, assembly GCA_015661095.1. GTDB lineage: Bacteria > Pseudomonadota > Gammaproteobacteria > Eutrophobiales > Eutrophobiaceae > JACVQI01. Next base: position 1,647 of record JACVQI010000111.1, on the reverse strand, counting down.
AATGTTCCGGGACCCAGGCATTGCTGCCATAACTCAGGGTGATCTTCATGCCGATGCCGAAAAAGATGGCGAAATAGGCCAGCTTTCTGGCGCGCAGGAATTTGGCCACATCACGGATTGCCATTTGTTGCGGGCGGCTGGCGCTGGTTTGCAGCAAGCCGCGCCGTTTCGGTTCGGTAAAAGTCAGCATCAGCAACGCCACTAGCAATCCCGGCAGGCCGACCAGCAGAAAAGTCAGTTGCCAGGAATAGGATAAATGGAAGGTTGACATGATGGCCGGATCCAGTTGTGCCACCGCATCCACCACGTAGCCGCCGATGATCAGGGCCAGGCCCGTGCCGAACGGTATGCCCAGGTGAAACACCGCCATGGGCAGGGCGCGTTTTTTTTCGGGGAAAGTATCACTCAACAGGGAAAAGGCGGAGGGATTCAGGGTCGCTTCACCAACTCCGACGCCGATCCGGGCCAGAAACAGATGGGCGTAATTACGGGCCATGCCGCAGGCCGCGGTCATCAGGCTCCAGCCGGTGATGCCGACAAAAATGATGTTGCGGCGGCTCAGGCGATCGATCCAGCGGCTGATCGGCAGACCCATCACGGCATAGAATAGACCAAATGCGGTACCCATCAGCAGACTCATTTGAAAATCGCTGATGTGCAGATCGGCACGAATGGGGCCGACCAGCAGGTTGAGGATCTGCCGGTCTATGAAGGAAAAGGTATAAGCCAGCGTTAACACCAATACCATATACCAGGACCGTAGCGGGTCCGGCCAGGCTGTATGGTGCTGTGACAAATTTGTACTCAATGTCTATACCGGTAGTGGGCCGCGGTGTATGCTAGGCCGATGGCAGGATGATATAGCCGGATCAGTTTCCGTACGAGGTTATTCGCCGTAGCTCGGATCGCATTCGTAAGGGTAGACGTACTCCCCGGGGACATGGCGCCAGGCCATATACCGCGCTGCTAATCCGCCGAAAACCTCCGAATCGTCATAAACCTGGGTCGCCCACAGGGTCTGTCCATCCGGACTCAGTTTGAAATGCTCGACCATGTGGATATCGTCGCTGTGGTTCAGACCGTTGTTCATGATCGTGCCGGCGGCAATGTGCGTTGTATCCACCACCAGGGTATCGTCCTCCCAGTGGCCGACGGAATGCCCGGACTTGGTATGCGGTGCCGAAGCGGGTGGATGCCCGCGACCATCGGTGAAGATGAGCCTGACCATATCGAAGTATTCCATTTTGAAGACGATCATTTCCGTAGCCTGGTAAATCTCCATGGGAAACGGCGATTGCATGTAATAGATGACGGACGGATCGACGCAGGTATTCTCGCGTTTCAATTCGTCTTTGTAATTGTAATTGCGAACTTCCGCCTGTGCCTGCTCGCTCAATTTCAGCCCGGCGAAATCGTCCAGGCCCAACTCGCCCGCGCCGGAGTCGTTGATCATCACCGCATCCTTTGGCAATTGGTCGATCATAGCCTGACCGGAAGGGGTTCGTTCGAAGCGCACAGACCAGAACCCGGAGAAATCCGGTCGTTTGCCGGTGGCAACCGCGGCTGGCGGCTGCGCTGGCAGCAACAGCGCTAATACCAGCGCAGTCATCAGAGTCAGGTTATGGGTCAGGTATCGGGACATGGCGC
>JACVQI010000300.1 GCA_015661095.1 Gammaproteobacteria bacterium | reverse complement strand
TTTTTCGTGGCAGGCGTAAATCAGTTCGTGGGAGACCGGCGGCGTTTCCGCGAGCACGCCAAGCCAGCCGAAGGGATAAACCCGTTCGAATTCCCGCAGCACGGATTTTGGAATGGACTTGCGGGAAACACCGTGAAAGCCGTCGCAGCCGGCGATGTAATCGCAATTCAGACGCTGTTGTTTACCCTGGTGTTGAAAAGTCACAGAGGGCGAGTCGGAGTCAGCATCATGCAGCGTTACCTGATCGACCGAGTACAGGCTGGTTGCACCCAGTTTGGCCTGTGCGTCCATCAAGTCCCTGGTAAGCTCGGTCTGTCCATAGACCATTACCGATTGCCCGTTGGCGTATTTCTGCAGATCGATACGTACCCGGCCGCCGGCGAAAGCCAGCTCAAAACCGCCATGCACCAGACCTTCCCGGTCCATACGCTCAGCGACGCCGGCCTGGCGTAACAGGTTCACCAGCCCCTGTTCCAGCACGCCGGCACGAATACGGCCTAAAACGTGCTCCCGGGTTTGCCTTTCCAGGATCACATTGTCTATGCCCGCGCGCAGCAACAACTGGCCCAGCAACAAGCCGGATGGTCCGGATCCGATAATGGCGACCTGGGTGCGCATGCAAACCCCGTCTTTAGCTCAGGTGAGTCAAAGATATATTTTCCGAGGGTTTAGACCCGGAATACAGGCACTATAGCCTGATAATATCGGACTTTACGAGGATTATTAATAATCTCCGGTCATGTCTGCCCGCCCCGCCATTCCGACTTTCAACCTTTATGGAGAAGACCGCGATTGGCTGACACCGGACCTGCTGCATTGCCCGCTCACTTCACGCGTTTTTTCAAACGCCTGCAACAAATGTCACCACAGAAATTTCGCCGGCATGAAGCCGGGTGACGGTGGCCGGTGTCACTGGTAAGCTTGGAGCTAATACCTGACCCTCACACATACCGGGAGTGAAACATGAAATACCAAAGTACCTGCCGGCGCTGGTGGCTGCAACCAGTCGCCATGATGTTGCTGGTAATCGTCAATCCATTGTTCGGGGCGGAGGAATCACCGCAGACTGCACCGGTTCCGCAACCGGGTCTGGAGCTTGCCTTGACAGTGGTCGCCGAGATCGATGCCCCGATTTCCATGGGCAGGACGCCGTACGGGGAACGGCGGGTCATCACCATTACCGGAGGACACTTCGAGGGACAGGGTATCAGGGGTACCATCATGCCCGGTGGTGAAGACTGGCAGGTTGATCGCCCGGATGGCGTGACCGTGTTTGATGCCCGTTACTGGTTGAAGACGGATGACGGAGTGATCATCAAGGTTGTCAATCGTTGCATTGCCGCATTACCGGCTGAGGAACTGCAGAAGGCTGCACGTGGTGAGACCGTTGATCACAGCAAGGCATACCTGCGCACAAACCCTGAGTTTGAAGCACCCATAGGTCGTTACGATTGGCTCAACAAGGCGATCTTTATCGGTACACTGACTGGCGGCCCCGGGCCCAGGCCGTCGGTCGTCCTGCGCTTTTACAAGGTGATTTGAAAAAAATCAGAATCAGGCCAGGAGCGTCTTTTTTCGCCCCAATAGTTGACGATGCCGATCTCACGATGAGTTGCTATCATTGGCGCAGCTTGAAGCGCTGGATCTTGCCCGTCGCCGTCTTCGGCAACTGCTTCACGAATTCAATCCAGCGCGGTCGTTTGTACGCCGCCAGACGCGTTGCGACGTACTCGATCAGGGCTTGTTCGGTTATATCCGTCGTTTTCGCCACAACAAATGCTTTGGGCTTGATTAATTTATCGCCATCGGCCTGGCCGACAACCGCTGCTTCCGCCACCGCCTCATGTTCGAGCAGCGCGTTTTCCACTTCCATGGGGGAGACATAGATCCCGCCCACCTTCAGCAGGTCGTCGCTGCGCCCACAGTAAACATACGCCCCGGATTCGTTACGTAGGTATTTATCACCGGAATGCATCCATGGGCCGTCGAACGCTTCGCGATTGAGTTCGGACCGGTTCCAATAGCCTGTGGTCAGACTGGGCCCGGCAACATACAGGTCGCCCATATTACCGTCGGGCACCTCGTTGCCGGATTCATCCAGAATTTTCGCGAACGTCCCCGGCTCGATTCGATATGTACATGTGCAGCATCTCCGTTGAACCGATGCCGTCCAGGATCTCTATACCGGTGGCCTCATACCAGCGCCGCAGAATGGCTTCCGGCAGGGCTTCCCCGGCCGATATGCATAACCGGATGCGATGCTCGCGGGGTACGTTGCCGGTATTGAGTAGTCTGGCGTACAGTGTGGGCACGCTGAAAAACACAGTCGGCCGATGTTTGTGCAGAATCTCGCGCACCGTTTCGGGCCGGGGCGTTGTGTCGAGGAGTACCACGGTGGCACCAACCGACAACGGAAACGTCAGCGAGTTACCGAGTCCGTACGCGAAGAATAGTTTGGCCGCCGAGAACACCACGTCCTCACCGCTGAGGCCAAGGATCCCCTGACCGTACAGTTCGGCCGTCGCCAGCAGATTGGTGTGAGTGTGCATCACGCCCTTCGGCTTGCCGGTGGTGCCTGATGTGTACAGCCAGAATGCGACGTCATCGCCGCCGCTCACCGGCTGGATCGGGGTTGCCGGTTGGCCAGACAGCGCCGCATCCAGATCACGCCAGCCATCGGCATCGCTGTCCACCCCGAACTGCGCCAATCCGGCCGGCATACGATCGATAAGGCCGGCGGAAGCCACGACTGCAACGGCAAAGCAGATGGGGAATGCCACCGTGTCTTCCAATGCCAGCAACACCCGTTCGCCGGGGGCAATACCCGCGGTGGTGAGCAGATGCGCAAACTGCCGGGAGCGATCGGCGAGTGAGCGGTAGGAGTGGCTACCGTCCCGGTCGATGTACGCAATCCGCTCGCCGCGATTACCCTCCAGATTCGCGCGCAATAACTCAACTGCCGCATTACGGTTCATGCCGGCAACTCCTAATTTTATTTACTAAACCAATTTCACGATAAAGTAACTATTGTCTCGGTCAAGCCAGTTTTCCATTAAATGTCACCCGACCGTGTGCTTGAGGTATCATGATACCGTAACAACATGAACGAGATACAAGGTCTTGCAATGACACACCGGGCCAATAATAAAATGACTTCCTCGAACTCATAACTGGCGATTCCGGCTCATCAATATATAGTGAATACGATCAGCCTTACTTTAGTCCTTAATCAGTCCGGCGCTTTTTCTATTCGGTACCGGTTTTGATGTGATCGGCAAAGAACCTGAAGATATCCGGCATACCGTCACTGATTACAGTACCGTGATCCCCTTCTGGAAATTCAATATACATATGTTCCATTCCGAGTTCCTTAATGGTGTCGATCCATCTGTGCGTGTATTCCGCCGGCACTGCCGAGTCCTTGCCGCCCTGAACGACCATCACCGGGAGGTTGGCATCCCTGATTTTCGTTAGATAGTCCTCTCTTTTCTCCAGCATCAGGAAGGCGGCGGGCGCAATCGCCGCCAGGGCGGTCCAGTTAGAGGGATACTTCGAACCCAGAAACAGGGTGCCCGCGCCGCCCATCGAGTGGCCCATCAGATAGGTGCGTTCTTCATCCACGTTGAACTCTTTGCGCATCATGGCCAGAACGTTCATCACGTCTTTTTCGCTGAGCTCGGCCAGGTTCGGCGGTTCGATGGGGCGGTTGCCAAACACCATGACCGGTGAGCCGTACCAGCCGCCCACGTTGTAGCCCAGGGGGCCGACCACGATGTAGCCGTTTTCTTCCGCCAGATCGACTCGGTGTCCTCGAAGTGGTAACTGCGCTGTTCCACCCGGGGATACGGGTCGATCTTGAAAGGCGGCCGTGGCCGCGGTTCTTGTCCATTTGCTGGTTGCTGGGCATGACCGTATTGGATGAAGGCCAGGCCTATTAGCAACGAAAGTATCAGTCGAAGTGGGTGGCGTGAGGTGTTCATTTTTTTAGAGATTCTCATGGTTAAGTTTCCATTGTTTTTACTTGCGTTTGAGGTAACCCACCCGGTCGCCGGAAAAGGTGCCGAACCAGACGTCATCGCCCACCGGCAAGGCCATGGTGGCGTTACTGAAGCGCGGGTGGGCGGGCGCCCTGGCGATCTCACGGAAATCCATGGTGACCGGGTCGATGGCATAGGCCACGGAGCCGCGTGGGCAGGCTGCGACTTCTTCAATTACAAATTTTTCCGGCGGCGGGAAGTCGCCGCCGCAGCCAGGTTCATCCGCGCTCATGCCCGCCGTGAGCAGCATGCCGTCCGGTCCCATGTGGACATTGTCCGGAATAATCCCCAGCCTTGCGGTGCTGCGCAATGGTTGCACCGGGTTGCCGCGCGGGAAGGCGACGATGGTCCGAAGACCTGATGAGGCGACGAAGATCTCGGTTTCATCAGCGGATACCTCGATACCGTTGTTGGCCGGAAGTTCCGAACCCTGTACCAGGGTAAAGCCTGTCTCGCCCGGACTCCATGTATAGACGCCGCCGGTGGGTTTTCCGGCAATGGATTCCGTGACGGTCTTGCCGGGATGAATCAACACCGTCGCGACCAGCGAACCATCACTAAACGAGGCAACGCTGTTCGCCGCCA
>JACVQI010000110.1 GCA_015661095.1 Gammaproteobacteria bacterium | reverse complement strand
CGGCGACCGCCTGGTCCATGGCATCCAGGTAGGCCGAAGCCATATTGAAGGGATCGACTTTCGCTGCATCATAGAGCCCGGTCTGATTTGCCAGCGCGTCCCGCAAGGCCTTGTGACTGGCTTTATACAATTCCTCAGCTTGCATTTCTCACCACCTGCCGTAGCGAGGACGCCGAGGCGCCGCTGTGGCGGTCCGCACGGACTGAAGGACGGTAAAGGCGTAGCCTGACACTACGTCGAACTGGCCAGAGGGAGTACGGCCCGTCACAGCAAGAGGATCGGCGTTCGCAGTAGGATGGTGGTAAGAAATGCGGGCTTAACCATTCCGGATTCGGAATGCTGGACTGAGTGGTACTACGACTCTGCATCTGTTCCTGTTTGTTCATCGCCAAAACACGCTTGCTGGAAGGTAATTGAAATTGCTGGAAATCATGTGCTATCCAGTAAGTAATTCATTGATACATATCAAATGTCAGAGGGTATTTTTCACATATCGGCCCGGCGCACGTTCAATTATGTGGCCACCCGCACCGGGAAATCTGGCGGCAACCCGTCCGGACTGGCGGTCGGCTAGCCATGCCTGCCAGTGCGGCCACCACGAGCCTTCCCGGCGCACCGCCCCGGCCAACCAGGTATCCGCATCTGTTGCATCCCTACCCACGCCCGCATACCAGTAACCGGACTGTCTTTTATTCGGCGGATTGACGACGCCCATGACATGGCCGGAATCAGACAGAACAAATCTGACATCGCCCGCCAGCAACAAGGTACTGTTGTAGGCGCTCTGCCAGGGGATGATGTGGTCATTGCGGCATGCCAGCGCGTAGACCGGGACAGCGACTTGATCCAGGCTAATCGCCCGGCCTGCCAGGGTATAGCTGCCGCTGTTGCGCAAGGCATTATTCCGGTACATGTCGCGGAGAAATTCCGTCAGCATGCGCCGGGGCAGATTGGTGGCATCCCGATTCCAGTACAAAACCGGGTTCGGTTCCGGCGCTTTTCCCAGCAGATAGTTATTCACCACGTAAGGCCAGAACATTCGATCTTCCCGCAGCATGGTAAATGCCTGGCGCATGATGCGGCCATCGAGGATCCCTTGCGCCTGCAAATGGTCCGCCAGCGCGGTTAACATTCGGTCACTGAGAAATACACCAAGATCACCCGGTTCGCTGAAATCCAGCATGGTGTTAAATAACGTGAGACTGGCGATCTTGTTCTCTCTCCCGTCAGCCAGATAAGCGGCGGCACAAGCGGCCAGAAATCCGCCGATACAGTAGCCGGCGACATTGATCCGTGGCGATGCAGAAAGCCCGGCCACGGCGGTGACAGCTTCGATAGCGCCCCGGACCAGATAATCGTCCAAACCCAGATCCGCGTGGCTGGCATCAGGATTCACCCAGGACATCATGAAAACGGTGTGCCCCTGCCGCACCGCCCATTGCACGAACGAATCCGCCGGATTCAGATCCAGCACATAGTATTTGTTGATCCAGGGCGGCACGATTAACAGGGGAACAGGCAATACCTCCTGCGTGCAAGGATAGTATTGAAGCAGCTGGAACAGTTCATTTTCAAACACGACTTCACCGGCACTGGCTGCCAGCGTTTCACCCAGCACAAAGTCATCCTTCGCCGCGGTTTTTACATCCAGACCGGCAACACTATCGGCCATATCCTGATAAAAGTTCTGCATACCCTGGGCAAATGATGCGCCATTGGTAGCAAATGCTGTCATCAGCACTTCCTGATTCGCCAGCGGCCAATGTTCCGGCGCCAGGGCATTCAGCAGATGTCTGACGCCGAATCCCAATAAGCGTTTATCACTAGTGGGCAGACCAGGCGTTTCCCCGATCATGGTCCGTAGACAGCTTCCCAGTTCCCGGTGCAGATGTTTCAGGTCTGTCACGGCATTCAACGGCTGGGGTTGATGGGCTGCTACCGAGTGATGGAATTGCAACAATGCCGACTGCCACTGTTCCTGGATGGCGGCATAACGGCCGGGGGCCGCCTGCCAGCAGGCAACCGCCCTGAGCCAGGCTTCCTGGAGGTCAGCCATCAGGGCATTGAGTGGGAAATCCCCCGGCTGCCGCTCGAAGAAGCGGGCCAGCAGGCGGAGATACTGGTCCAGCCAGGCGTTAGGTTCAGTCGGCGGTGGATTCATATTGTTAGTTCTGGCCACACCTATATCGAATTACTACTTACAGGCAATTTATCGCAATTCTCTTGCTTGTTATCCGGTTTCACTCGGCATATCCCTATGCCTCGCCGTTGGCGGGCAACGCCCGTGCAAATCGGCTATCCTGACGATTTGTCGGCAAGCTTGACACGCCAATTTTGGGCGGCCAGTCCCTGGCCGGTAATTTCATTGTGTTTGGTCCGATAGTTTCATATTTTGATCCGGATCAACAACCATTACCAGTAAAGGCGTAGGTTAAATCTCCCAGAATAAGGCGGCATCCGGATGATCAAACTCAAGCGTATCCTCTGCCCTACCGATTTCAGCGAATATGCCGAACATGCGTTGCAATATGCCTGCAGCCTGAGCGAAAAATATGCCGCGGAGCTGCATTTGCTGCATGTCCTCCCCGATCCCGCAACCACCATCGCCACCTATGGTCCCATAGCCGGTTACCTGCCGGACAATTGGACCGAAAGCATGACCGAACATGCCAACCGGGAACTGAAAAAAATACCGAAAAAGAAGTGGGCAAACCAGATTAAAGTCGTCCGCGCCACGACACAAGGAATGACCTTCGTTGAAATCATTCAATATGCAAAAGAGCATAATATCGATTTGATCGTTATCGGTACCGGCACCACACTCAATCATGCTCTCATGGGCAGTGTCGCGGAAAAAGTCGTGCGCAAATCCTCCTGTCCGGTCCTGCTGGTCCATCCGCAGGACCATTAAATTCCATACCAGTCGATTTTGTGAACCCGTGAAGTATTTCCATGAATAAGCTGAAAAGGATCCTGGTCCCGACGGACTTCAGCGACACCGCGGACCTGGCGCTGCGTTATGGTCACAGCCTGGCCCGGCAATACGAGGCCCAGTTACACCTGCTGCACGTCATTCCGGATCCCACCACGGCCATGGGTATCTATGAACAGATTGCTGATGCGATACCCCCGGACTGGCAGGAAACCATGTTGCGCCACTCAGAGGAACAATTACAGAAGCAGGCCGCCGGTGTGTGTGGCCCGGCGAATAAAGTTATCAGGACAACATTGCAGGGGGACGCTTACAGCGAGATCATCCGTTATACGAAGTTCAACGCCATCGATCTGATTGTCATCGGCACCCATGGCAGGACCAGTTCGGTGCATCATCTGATTGGCGGTCTGACCGACAGGATATTTCGCAAGGCCCCCTGTCCGGTGTTGACGGTGCCGCCCGCCGATCGCCGTTTCAAGTTGCCTTGATGAGCCGCTGATTAACTCAGAGCTTCTATCCGGTACATAAAAGTTCCGAGACTTATAAAGACCCCGGAACAAATCAGCGAGGCGGAAAGGCTGGCGAGTGAATGGTTAGCAAGTCATCTCCCACAGAAGTAATATCCCCCTGCTCCCTGAGGCTGACGCAATAACGGCGACTCCCTGTCCCTCTGTGTTTTTATTTCCATAAACTGTCCCAGATCGTATTGACCCGTTGCACCGTTTGCCTGTCCATGCTGATCGGCGTGCCCCAGTCGCGGTTCGATTCGCCGGGCCATTTGTTGGTGGCGTCGATGCCGAGCTTCGAACCGAGTCCTGAAACCGGGCTGGCGAAATCGAGATAGTCTATCGGTGTGTTTTCCATAATGGCGGTATCGCGGGCCGGATCGACCCGGGTGGACAGGGCCCAGACCACATCCTTCCAGTCACGGATATTGATATCAGCGTCGGTAACTATGACGAACTTGGTATAGGTGAACTGCCGCAGATAAGACCAGATCCCGAACATGATGCGCCGGGCATGTCCCGCGTATTGCTTTTTGATACTGACCACGGCGACGCGGTAGGAGCACGCCTCCGGCGGCAGATAGAAGTCGGCGATTTCCGGAAACTGTTTTTGTAATATCGGCACGAAGATTTCATTCAATGCCAGCGCCATAACGGAGGCTTCGTCATAAGGCGAGCGTCCCAGATAGGTGCTGTGATAGATCGGGTTGTTGCGGTGCGTGATACGCTCGATGGTGAATACCGGAAACATTTCACGGCTGTTGTAATAACCGGTGTGATCGCCGAATGGACCTTCCAGCGCCTCGGCGCCCGGTTCAATAAAACCTTCCAGCACGAATTCCGAACAGGCCGGTACTTGCAGCGGCACCCCCAGGCAGTTAGCCACTTCACTGCGCGCCCCGCGCAGCAGCCCGGCGAATTGCAATTCCGGTATGGTGTCCGGGATCGGTGTGACGGCGGCCAGCAACGAGGCCGGATCAGCGCCGATCGCCACCGCCAGCGGAAATCGTTGTCCCGCGTTCTGCTGCGTCCAGGCCCGGTAATCGGTTGCCCCGCCGCGATGATGCAGCCAGCGCATGATGACCTGGTTGCGTCCGATCACCTGTTGCCGGTACACACCCAGGTTTTGTCTTGCTTGTAAGGGACCCCTGGTGGCCACCAGACCCCAGCTGATCAGGGGACCGGCATCACCTGGCCAGCAGGTCTGTATGGGCAGGCGTGCGAGATCAACCGCCGCGCCTTCAATGACCTGCTCCTGGCAGGGCGGCGTATTGATTACCCGGGGTTTGACATGCAGCAGTTTATGCAGAGCCGGCAATTTATCGAGGATGGCGCCGAATTCACTGGGCCACTCCGGTTCCCGCAGAAAGGCCAGGGTGCGGCCGATGGCGCGAAATTCCTCCAGGGTTTTGCAGCCCAGTGCCGCCAGTACTCTGCCGGTAGTACCAAACAGGTTACCGAGCAGCGGGATGTTCCCCGGCGCTGGCCGTTCGAACAACAGGGCCGGTCCACCGTTGCGGAGCGTGCGCTGGCAGATTTCAGTCACTTCCAGTTTGGGATTGACCTCGGCGCCGATGCGTTTAAGTTCACCGGTCTGTTCCAGCGCTGCCAGGAAAGCTCTCAGATCGGTATAAGACATAGGGATTTCCACAACAATTGATAGATATCAAACAGCACGGGAATATTTTTGTGAAGATGGGGCCACAAAAATAACAGGCGTATATATGGGGTTACTGAGATCAACCGCCACCGCTCCGCTTCGGCTTGTGCCAGCGGCAGTGCAAGCGGCGACACTGACCGTGCTGATCAATCATCTGCTCTCCGGGCAATCGCTGCAGACCCGTTTGCGGGAGCTGGATGGCAAGTCTGTATCCGTGCATGTGCTGGATATTCCATGGCTGATGCATTTTTACATCAGACAGGGCCAGGTCTGGGCCGCTAACGATATGCCGCAGACGGATGTCACCATCAGCGGCAAGCTGCAGGGCTTTCTGCAACTGCTCGGCGGCCGCGAGGATCCGGACACTTTGTTCTTTCAACGACGGCTGAATGTGGAGGGCGATACCGAGACCGGCGTGCATGTCAAGAATCTGCTCGACGCCCTGGAATATGACTGGGACGCCCACTTCGATAGTGTCTTCCGTCCGACTCTGGCCAGACGCGCCAAAAGCCTGCGTCAGAAAATCGGGGCTTCGCTGCCGGTCAAATGGTTGCAACGCGGGCTGCAAACGCGGGGTTTCTGAATTCCGGACGAGATTGCCTGCCATCATAGGTACCAGCCCATGCCATCGCGGCCATGATAGTAACCATCGCAGTAACCATAAGGTTGCTGTCCGCCCAATTGCGCCGCGGCCAGCGCCGGCGTCACGGTCTTATCGAGCACCTGCCGGATCAGATTAATCGTGTCCGTCATATCCTGCTGGCGCGGGATGATGCGGAAGATATCGATGCCGCTATTTGACAGCTCCACGAAATACCCGATCAGGTTCTGGGCCTTCGCCGACTGGATTTGAATGCCGTTGATGATTAAAAAGGATGCATCGTCCTGGGTCTCCAGCAACAAGCCGTCCGCATGCGCGCCGCAGGTGAAGCCGCATTCATCCTTCGCCAGATTATGGGCGCGGGCGCTGAAACAGCGCGCGGAATGAGCCAGTGCCAATCGGCCGAAACCGATGATTTCCGTTTCCAGTTCCTGTGGTCGCTGCGGGAGTATCTGCGCCAGTGTTGCCTGTCGCAGTTCCGCCGGTATCACCCAACGTCTGGCACCGAGTTTGTTCAGGTATGCCAGGGACTTGTCATTATAGATATTGATGTGCGGGCCGATGACGAAGTCAGATGTGCCGGCCAGCAATTGGACCGCCGCCATATCGTTCGCCTCCACGGCATAACGCCCGTTAGCGGTAATATGCCGCAGCGCAGCCAGTTCGGATTCCGCTTCCAGCAGCGCCAGCGTTGACAGGACCACTTCCTTGCCGGCCGCTGCCAGGCCTTGCGCGATATCCAGCCAGTCGTCCAGTTGCACGGCGCGGCGCTTGGCGCACACGGTTTCACCAAGATAGACGATATCGACCGGCAGGTTGGCGATATCTTTATAGAAACGGCGTACTGTTTCCAGGTCCCAAAAATAGGGGATGGGGGAGAGGCTAACCCGCATTTCTCACCGCCTGC
>JACVQI010000109.1 GCA_015661095.1 Gammaproteobacteria bacterium | reverse complement strand
ATCTGATCCGCTATGGCGATTTTTATATGTTGATGGCCGATTATGCCAGCTACGTCACCAAGCAGGAGGAAGTTGCCCTGTTATATCGGGACCAGGAGGTCTGGTCGCGCAAGGCCATACTCAATACCGTCAGCATGGGTAAATTTTCCAGCGACCGCACCATCCGTGACTACGCCCGGCAGATCTGGCGCGCAGAGCCGGTGCAAATCAAAGTACCACCGCAGTAGATTCACCCTGATTCCGGCAGAGTGCGAGCTGTCTGGTGGTTTGATAAGGACTGGTCTTCAGTCTATAGTGCCTCTGTATGTGGCCCGCACCTGCGGTTGAGCCGCCAAGATTGGTCCGGCGGTCCTGTCGGACGCTCTGGCCGGGTTAAGTCCGTCGGTTGACCCCAACCTGCTGGTCGGTTACGACACGGCCGATGATGCGTCCGTGTACCAACTGACGGACTCGGTGGCGATGATCAGCACCGTCGATTTCATTACCCCGCCGGTGGATGACCCCTACTGGTTCGGGCAGATCGGCGCCGCCAACGCGATTTCGGATATCTATGCCATGGGCGGCCGCCCGCTGACCGCCTTGAATATCGTCATGTTTCCCACTAAACAACTGGATCTGGGCTTGTTGCGGGATATCCTGCGCGGCGGCCATGACAAGGTGGTCGAGGCCGGCGCCAGCGTGGCCGGCGGCCACAGCGTTGACGATGAGGAGCCCAAGTTCGGTCTGTGCGTGAATGGAGTAGTGCATCCCCGGCAAGTCATCACCAATACCGGCGCGCAAGCGGGCGACAGTCTGATCCTGACGAAACCGCTGGGCACCGGTGTGCTGTTTAATGCCCTGCGCGACGGCAAGCTGTCCTTCCTGGATCTGGAACGGGATGTCTTGCCCCAGGTCGCTGCCCTCAATGGACCGGCGATGGCGGCTGCCCGGACTTTTGACCTGCATGCCTGCACCGATATCACGGGTTTCGGCCTGGCGGGCCATATACTGGAAATGATACGCGGCAGCCAGATCAAGGTGGTACTGGATTTTTCAGCGTTACCGCTGTATCCCGGTGCGTTCGACATGTATAAAAAAGGTGTCACCACCGGCAGCAACACGGCGAACTGGCAACGGGCCCAGGCGTTTCTGGATATCCGCATTACTTTTGACAAAGCCGCTGAGGAAATACTCTACGATCCGCAGACTTCCGGCGGCCTGTTGTTAGCGCTGCCGGCCAGCCAGGCGGAGGCAGCAATCCGGGCCTTGGTTGCTGCCGGCGTGCCGGCTGCCGTCAAGGTGGGGGAGGTGGTGGCTGGCACCCCGGGCATCATGCTGACATAACTCGCAACCCACAGTAATTATGCGAAATCATCAGATGATTTAACCCGGAGTAGCTGAATAATTAGCGCCGGTTCTGTGGTAAACTGATACTGGTGGCCTGTGCCGGTCTCCCCGCGGCGCGAAATTGCAAACCCCGTCAGGCCCGGAAGGGAGCAGCGGTAGTAATGGATGCGGGTGCCGGGATCAGAACGGTATGGGCCGCCTTATTTTTGGAAGCCCTGAATAAGTCCCTCCTGGACTTTTCAGTGCCGGCGCTACCATATACCGGTCGGAAGCTCTGCATTAATCAGAGATTCCTTAATCTACAACTTCTCAAAATAGCAAAAAGAAAGTTTTAATAATTTAAGGTTTCAACATCCGGTTTGAGTTATGAGTTATAAGGTACTGGCGCGCAAATGGCGCCCGCGTAATTTCGCCGGCATGGTCGGCCAGGGCCATGTGCTCAAGGCGCTGGCCAATGCCCTGGATACAGACCGCCTGCACCATGCCTATTTATTCACCGGTACCCGCGGCGTCGGCAAAACGTCCCTGGCGCGGATCCTCGCCAAATGCCTGAATTGCGAACAGGGGGTCAGCTCCGAGCCCTGTGGCACCTGCTCGGCCTGTATCGGTATCGATGAGGGCCGGTTCGTGGATCTGATCGAAGTGGACGCCGCCTCGCGGGCGAAAGTCGATGAGACTCGCGACCTGATGGACAACGTGCAGTACGCGCCGGCCGCCGGCCGCTACAAGATCTATCCATAGTTTCAACGCCTTGTTGAAGACTCTGGAAGAGCCGCCGCCGCATGTGAAATTCCTGCTCGCCACGACGGAACCGAAAAAGCTGCCGGTAACGATCTTGTCGCGCTGTCTGCAATTCAACTTGAAGCACCTGACGGCGGAACAGATTGCCGGACAGATCCGCACTATCCTGGAACAGGAACAGGTCCCCGCCGATGACGCTTCCATCCGCCTCATCGCCAGCGCCGCCAACGGCAGTATGCGCGATGCCCTGAGCCTGCTGGACCAGGCCATCGCTTATAATAACGGCCGACTTGAGGAGGCGCCAACCCGCGAGATGCTGGGAACCATAGACAGCGCAGCCATTTCCGGTCTCCTGGAAGACCTGGTTGCTGGCGACGCGGCGGCCATGCTGGAACGGATCGCGAATATCTCAGCCTTTAATCCTGATTATGACGCCATCCTGGCCGAATTACTGTCACGCTTGCATGATCTAGCCGTCGCCCAGGTGCTGCCGGCGGATACCGACGTGATCGATGAGACCACGCGCGCATTCTTGAGCAAGGTCAGTCGCGAAGACGTGCAGTTGTATTATCAGATCGGCTTGCACGGCAGACGGGATTTGGCGATAGCGCCGGATCCGAAAATCGGCTTTGAGATGACGCTGATCCGCATGCATGCCTTTCGTCCAGGCAGTCCGGATCTGGCCAGCCCGGTGCCGGTCGGGAAACCGGCGGCCGTCATACCTGCCGTCAAACAGAAACCAGTAGCCCCTGGCGGTCAACAGACGGCGGGTGTGAATACCGAGGCGAATCCGGACTGGCAGAAAATCATCGATGAAATGGCGTTGGCGGGTCTGGTCAGGGAACTGGCCGGGCATTGCGTGCTGAAGGAGCACACCCCGACCAAAGTTACCCTGGCGCTGACGCCGGCGCAGGAACATTTGCTCAAGACCACTCAGAAGGACAGATTGCAGGATGCCATCCGGACGCGTTTTGGCAAGGGTGTGCAGCTGGTAATAATGGTTGAAGAACCGGGCGTGGAAACCCCCGCGGTACGGAAGTCACGCGAGGAGAAGGAGCGCCAGGCGGAGGCGGTTAAATCCTTCGTCGAAGATACCGATGTGAATGCCATGCTGGCCATGTTTGATGCCACGCTGGACAAAAACTCGATCCGGTTCCGCTGAAGCCGCGATGCGGTGATGATCACATGTCAAATTCGTAGCTGTATGAGTGGTATATGAAAGGCGGACTCGGCGATATCATGAAACAGGCCCAGGCCATGCAGGAAAAACTGCAACAGGCCCAGGCCGAAATCGCCAACCTGGAAGTAGCCGGAGAGGCCGGCGCGGGGCTGGTCAAGGTGATCATGAATGGCAAGCATGAGTTGAAGCGCGTCACTATCGATCCGGCCTTGTTCAAGGATGACAAGGAAATGCTGGAAGACCTGATCGCCGCCGCAGTTAATGATGCCAGCCGGCGTCTCGAGAAGACATCGCGGGATAAAATGTCCGGGCTCACGGCCGGATTGAACCTGCCGGCTGATCTGAAACTGCCTTTTTAAAACAAACGACTATCGCAGCAAGTGCATAATCCGGCCCATCCATAATGCCTACCCCATCGCTGTTAGACGGATTGATTGAAGCCCTCCGGTGCATGCCTGGGATAGGCAGAAAGTCGGCGCAACGTATTGCCTATCAATTACTGGAGCGGAATCGGGATGGCGCCAGAAAGCTGGCTGGCGCCTTGATGCAGGCCATGGATCAGATCGGTTATTGCGGGCGTTGCCGTACTTTCAGCGAAACCAGTATCTGTCATCTATGCAATAGTCAGAGCCGGGATCGCAGCCTGCTCTGTGTGGTGGAAAGTCCAGCCGATGTGTGCGCGGTGGAAGAGACAGGTTATAAGGGTTTGTATTTTGTCCTCATGGGTCATCTGTCGCCGCTGGATGGTATAGGCCCGGAGGATCTCGGTCTGGAACAACTGGAAACACTGCTGGCTCAAGGCGAAACGAAGGAAGTCATACTGGCGACTAATCCAACGGTCGAAGGCGAGGCAACGGCCCATTTTATCAGTGACATAGTCCGCAGGCATGCCCTGCAAGTTACCCGGATTGCGCATGGTGTGCCCATGGGCGGGGAACTCGAATATATCGATAGCAACACCTTGTCCCGTGCCATTTCCGGCCGGCGGGCATTCTGATGCTCAGTTAATGACCATGGTTTATTATTCAATCGCAAGCGCGGAAATATGGCTCAGTCAGCCGAAAATCTGATCTGGATAGACCTGGAAATGACCGGGCTTGATCCGTCGCAGGATCAAATCATCGAAATTGCGACCATCATCACCGACAGCCAGTTGCAGGTGCTGGAGCTAGGTCCGGTGATCGCCATCCATGTCAGTGAATCGGTACTCAGCGGCATGGACGACTGGAATATCGAACACCATACTCGCTCGGGCCTGGTCGACCGTGTCAGAAAAAGCCGCTATAGCACCTCCGAGGCGGAGCAACTAACACTCGATTTTGTGAAGCGGCATGTCCCGGAGCGGCAATCACCCATGTGTGGCAACAGTATCTGCCAGGACCGGCGCTTTCTGGCCCGGCTCATGCCGGAACTGGAGGCGTATTTCCATTACCGCAATCTGGATGTCAGCTCCATAAAAATACTGGTTAATCGCTGGGCGCCCGACAAGCAACAATTCACCAAGGAATCCAGCCATCGGGCCAGCGATGATGTGCGCGACTCAATCAGTGAACTGAAGTTTTACCGGGAAAAATATTTCAATTTTTAGATCGCCTGGACCGCTTATGTCATTACCAACGTCATTATATAGGGCGGATCAAGTCCGTGAACTCGACCGGCGGGCCGGCACCGAGCTGAACATTGACGGTTTCAATTTAATGCAGCGTGCCGGCCGCTCGGCCTGGGAGATACTGCAGGGCAACTGGCCGCAAGCCAGACACCTGTGTGTGCTGTGCGGCGGCGGCAATAATGGCGGTGACGGTTACATACTGGCCGGACTGGCTTTGGAGGCCGGCCTGCAGGTTAATGCGATGTCTACCGTTGATCCGGCGGGATTGAGCGGCGATGCCAGACAGGCTTACCAGCAATTTATGGGCAGATCCGGCGCCGAATGTCGTCAATTCTCGCCCGCAACGCTCGGCGATGCGGATGTCGTCATTGACTCCTTGTTGGGAACTGGCCTCGATCGGGAAGTGACAGGCATTTTCCGGGAGGCGATCACGGCCATCAATGGCAGTGGCAAACCGATCCTGGCATTGGATATCCCCTCAGGTCTGCATGCCGATAGCGGTGCCGTCATGGGCGTCGCGGTGCGCGCCACCATTACCGTCACCTTCGTCGGTTTGAAGCAGGGCCTGTTTACCGGTCAGGGGCGGGGCTGTAGCGGTCGGCTATATTTCGCCGATCTGGCACTGCCGGAGCTGATCTTCCAGCAGGTCAAGCCAGCCGCTCTCCGTATGGATTTTTCCAGCCAGTCGCGCTTACTGCAACCCCGGTCCAGACACGCCCATAAAGGTCATTTTGGCCATGTGCTGGTTATTGGTGGCGATTATGGTTACGCCGGCGCTGCCCGCATGGCAGCGGAAGCGGCGGCCCGCAGCGGTGCCGGACTGGTCAGTGTGGCCACCAGACCGGAACACGCTTTGGGTATACCTATGGCGATACCCGAAATCATGGCCCACGGCATCGAAAAAACTATCGATTTGCAGCCTCTACTGGACAGGGCGACGGTCGTCGCCATCGGCCCGGGCCTCGGCCAGTCCGCATGGGCCAGCAATCTACTGGCACGGGTATTGGAAACCCATCTGCCGCTGGTGCTGGATGCTGATGCCCTCAATCTGCTGGCCCGGGATCCGATTGCTTCCGATCGCTGGATCCTGACCCCCCATCCGGGCGAGGCTGCCAGTTTATTACAGACCACGACCTCGGCCATCGCGGCGGATCGGTTTGCCTGTGTCCGCAGTCTGCGGGAAAAGTTTGGCGGAATTGTTGTTTTGAAAGGCAGTGGGACGCTGGTCGCGGATGAGACCATGCTTTATCTCTGCAGCGAAGGCAATCCCGGTATGGCGAGCGGCGGCATGGGCGATGTCCTGACCGGGATTAT
The DNA here is from genome assembly GCA_015661095.1 of Gammaproteobacteria bacterium. Taxonomy (GTDB): domain Bacteria; phylum Pseudomonadota; class Gammaproteobacteria; order Eutrophobiales; family Eutrophobiaceae; genus JACVQI01. Next base: position 2,529 of record JACVQI010000109.1, on the reverse strand, counting down.
CGCCGGTCTCGTAGCCCAGAACATCGGTTTGGCCGATGCCGCCAGATTGGGGGTGTGTCTGCATGCGGCCGCTGCCGATGCCGCGGCAGCGGACGGCGAAAGAGGCATGTTGGCCACGGATCTGATGCCATGGTTGCGCAAGCTGATCAATTGATCAAAGTCGCCACCAGCATGGAGATGGAAGCGCTGGGACAAAGATATGCTGCTGGTTGTCCCGCTGGCGCCAGAATCTATCTGCAAGGGGATTTAGGCGCCGGCAAGACCACCTGGGTTCGGGGTTTCCTGCGCGGTTGGCAATATACGGGTACCGTTAAAAGTCCTACCTATACCCTGGTTGAGACCTACCATGTCCATGGCCAGACCATTCACCATCTGGATTTATATCGTATTAATGACCCGGATGAGCTTGAATCCATCGGGATACGCGAATATCTGGATGGAGCGGGGATATGCCTGGTGGAATGGCCGGAAAAGGGAGGAGAACTGCTCGCCGCACCCGATATCATGGTCGGGATTGCGATGAATGGTTTTAAACGAAATGTTCGTATGCAATCGTATTCCAGTACCGGCACCCAGTTGCTGGCTGCGTTGGAGTAATCTGCTGGACAAGACATGCTTCATTTAAGAAATAAATATTGATAATTTAAGCACTTAGGGAGTGTTTCGAGTCCCGGGTTTTACATCGTTATTACCGCTCGTTTCCGATTTTATCAGTAAACCTATGCATTAAGACTTGTCATCGGCTTTGGCCATGGACTATGATTTAACAGATTAACTTATTTAAAACAGTAATATAGATTGATTATCTATAAATAAAATGAAATTATTGATATAACTTTAACAGTCAGGTCAATTTTAAATCTCAAGACAATAACAATGCGATTTGCATGGGGCCTTGTACTATTTTTGCTGAGTCAGTCACTCTGGGCTGACGTACAGGTGAATAATGTCCGCATCTGGGCGGCACCGGATAGCACCCGGGTGGTTTTTGATATTACCGCACCAGTCAAGCACCAAGTCAGTCTGCTAACGGATCCGTATAGACTGGTAGTGGATATCGAAAATACCGCACTCAACCGGCAAATCACCCAACCAGGCGCTCAGGACCGCTATCTGCAAAGAGTGCGAGGTTCCGGCCGCGAGGGTAATGACTTACGCGTGGTGCTGGACCTGAAAAAATTCTCTCGCACCCGGAGTTTCCTGCTCGAACCAAACAATCAATATGGCCATCGTCTGGTAATAGATATTTTTGATACAGAAGCGGAAGAACAGGCCAGAGTTGAAGCTATCGAAGCTGAATCCTTTGACAAAAATAAGCGGGATGTGGTGATTGCCATAGACGCCGGTCATGGCGGTGATGATCCCGGCGCATCCGGACCAAAAGGCACGTTTGAAAAAAACGTCACCCTGCAGATGGCCAAAGTTCTGGCCAGACTGGTGGAGCAGGAGCGGGGCATGCGTGCAGTCTTGATCCGCGAAGGTGATTATTTCATGCAGCTGCGCCAACGTATCGAAAAGGCCAGGCGCTATAAGGCCGATTTGTTTATCTCCATCCATGCTGATGCCTTCCGTGACTCTCGAGTATATGGCTCATCGGTTTATGTCCTGTCCGCGGCTGGATCGAGCAGCGAACATGCCAAGTGGCTGGCGGAGCGGGAAAATGCTGCGGATTTAATCGGCGGGGTTACGTTGGAGGATAAGGATGATGTCCTTAAATCAGTATTGCTGGACCTGTCGCAGACAGCCAGCCTCGAGGCGAGTATCGATATCGCGGAAAAAGTCCTGAACGGGATCAAGCAGGTGGGCAAATTACATAAACCACGGGTTGAGGCTGCCGGTTTCGCCGTGCTCAAATCCCCGGACATACCTTCGGTCCTGATCGAAACGGCATATATCTCCAATCCGCGCGATGAAAGCAACCTGCGCAGCCCGGTGCATCAGCAGAAGCTTGCCAATGCCATTTTGCGGGGGATAAAGACTTATTTCAGCGAACATGCCCCCGACGGATCATTGCTCGCATCCCGGCAGCACGTTATCGTGCCGGGCGAGTCCTTATCCACCATCGCCCAGCAATACCGGGTGAGTCTCAAAAGCCTGCGTGACGTGAACCGCTTGCGCAGTGATATCGTGCAGGCAGGTGAAGTATTGACCATTCCTAATGGTCATGACGGATAAGGCTTGCGTGATTCGTAAATCGTGACTGGTGATTGGTACGAATCACCAATAACGAATCGCGAATTACGACTTTCCCGCATACTTGCTGTTAGCGGTTCTTTCCTGAAATGGATTCACCGGCTACTCTAAGGCCATGTCTACCGAACCAGCACTTCAACGTATCCAGATCCTCCCGGAGTTACTCGCCAACCAGATCGCGGCTGGTGAGGTGATTGAACGGCCAGCCTCCGTGGTCAAGGAACTGCTCGAAAACTGCATTGATGCCGGGGCGACCGATATCCGGATCGATATTGATAATGATGGTATCGGCCTGATTCGGGTGCGGGATAACGGTCATGGTATACACAAGGACGA
>JACVQI010000299.1 GCA_015661095.1 Gammaproteobacteria bacterium | reverse complement strand
CACCAAGGAAAATAACCCCCGGCCTGCTCCCCTTCCTGATCCGCAGAAATGAATAACCGGACAAAATCACGAACAACGCCAATGACGACAACGCCCAGTTCCTGTGGTCCATCATTGCCGCATGCGATGGAGCGTCATACATGACGCTGTTGCGGTAATGAAACCGAACCCTGTTCCCAGCCAGAGGTTCCAGTCAGCCAGCGTTTCGAATTGCTTTTTAAGACTGCCATCAGTCATGAACCAGCCAAACAAATAGAAGCCTACGGCAAGGCTCAACAATGCGACTGTATAATGCACGAATATCGGATGCCAATTAGGTATGAATTCAAACATTGTTATTTTCCTCATTTATTCCCTTCCTCCTGCGCAGGCTCCATTCCTTGACCAGCGCGTAGATGGCCGGGATCACGACCAGCGTTAGCACGGTGGAAGAAACCATGCCGCCGATCATGGGCGCGGCGATGCGTTGCATCACTTCAGAGCCGGTACCGCTGCTCCACATGATGGGCAGCAATCCCGCCATGATCGCCACCACGGTCATCATCTTCGGTCGCACCCGCTCCACCGCGCCTTCCATAATGGCGGCGTAAAGATCGGCCAGCGAAAACTGTTGGCCTTCCGCCCCACGTTTGGCTTCGAGCCGCACATATGCATGGTCCAGATAGATCAGCATTACGACCCCAGTTTCCGCCGCTACGCCGGCCAGCGCGATGAAACCCACCGCCACTGCCACACTCATGTTGTAGCCCAGCAGATACATGTACCAGGCCCCACCCACCAGCGAGAACGGCACCGACAGCATGACGATGAGCGTTTCGGTCAGGCGGCGGAAGTTGAGGTATAGCAGCAACAAAATGATCAGGAGTGTAGCTGGAATCACAATCCGCATGCGTTTCTCGGCACGTTCCATATATTCATACTGGCCCGACCAGACCACGCTGTAACCGGCCGGTATCTGCACCTGGCTCGCAACTACTTCCTTGGCCTGTGCCACGTAACCGCCGATATCCGATGTTTTAATATCAACGTAAACCCACGCATTCAGCCGCGCGTCCTCGCTGCGGATGGACGGCGGCCCCCGGCTCAGTTTGAGATCGGTTACCAGCGATAACGGGATCTGGGTCCCCGTGGGCGTTGGTATCAACACCCGCTGCAACCGTTCCGGATTGTCGCGCAGTTCTCGGGGGTAACGCAGATTGACCGGGTAACGTTCCAGGCCCTCCACGGTCTGGGTGATGTTCATACCGCCGATGGCTGTCTCGATGACATCCTGGATATCCCCCACGGTCAAGCCATAGCGCGCTGCTTCCTCACGCTTGATATTAAAATCCAGAAAGTAGCCGCCGGCAGTCTTCTCGCCAAAAGCTGACAGAGTTTCCGGCAGGGTCTTGAGCGCCCGTTCGATATCGCCGGCGACCTGTTCCAGCACTGCCAGGTCCGGCCCGCTTACCTTGATACCGACCGGCGTCTTGATCCCCGTTGACAGCATATCGATGCGGGTCTTGATGGGCATGGTCCAGGCGTTGGCCACACCTGGGAATTTGATGGCCGCATCCATCTCATCCATGAGTTGCTTGGTGGTTTTGGTGGGGTCCGGCCATTCGTTTTTGGGCCTGAGTTTTATCGTGGTTTCCACCATCTCCAGCGGCGCCGGATCGGTGGCCGTTTCGGCGCGGCCGATCTTGCCGAAGACATGATGTACTTCGGGAAAAGTTGTTAGTATCTTGTCGGTCTGCTGCAGCAGCTCCCTGGCCTTGGTGATGGAAAGTCCGGGATAGGTGGTAGGCATGTAAAGGATGTCACCCTCATCCAGCGGCGGCATGAATTCGCTGCCAAGTTGCCGGACCGGGTAAATCGTCGCAGCCAGCGCCAGCACCGCGGTAAAAATAACAAGTTTTTTCCAGCACATGACCCAGGCAATGATCGGCCGGTACAGCCAGATCAGCAGGCGGTTCACCGGGTTTTCCCGCTCCGGCAGGATCTTGCCGCGTATAAACAACAGCATCAGTACCGGCACCAGCGTTATCGACAGCAGCGCCGCACCCGCCATGGAAAAGGTCTTGGTAAAAGCCAGCGGCGAAAACAGCCGCCCTTCCTGCGCCTCGAGAGTAAATACATCAACTGGACGCGTGGTGTATCCGGCGGCGCCCGTTCGATATGCTTATGGGCATTCTCGATCATGACGATGGCGGCATCCACCATGGCGCCGATAGCGATGGCAATTCCGCCCAGCGACATGATATTGGAATTGATCCCCAGGCGCTGCATCAGGATGAAGGCAATCAGCACCCCCATGGGCAGCATGATGATGGCGACCAGCGCGCTGCGCAGGTGCAGCAGGAACAGCACGCAGACCAGGATGACGATGACGGACTCCTCGATCAGCGTTCTTTCCAGATTGGCTATCGCCCGCTCGATGAGATCGCCGCGGTCATATACCGGCACGATCTCCACGCCTTCCGGCAACCCCTGTTTCAATTCCTCCAGTTTGGCGCGTACAGCTTTTATTGTCGTCAGCGCGTTCTCGCCGTACCGCATGACGATGATACCACCGGCGACTTCGCCTTCGCCGTTGAGTTCAGCCAGACCGCGGCGCAATTCCGGGCCGATCTGTACGTTGGCCACGTCCTCCAGACGAATCGGTGTGCCGTCATCGTCCACGCCCACGGGGATTATTTTCAGATCCTCCAGCGTCTTGATATAACCCAGACCACGCACCATGTATTCCGTCTCTGCCATCTCCACCAGCCGCCCTCCGACATCGTTGTTGGAACGCTGGATCGCTACCTTCACCATCGCCAGGGGAATGTCATATCGCAGCAGCGCGTTGGGATCGACCTCCACCTGGTATTGCTTGACGTAGCCGCCGATGGAGGCAACCTCGGACACACCGGGGATTGTCTGCAGGGAATAGCGCAGGTACCAGTCCTGAATGGAACGCAGTTGCGCCAGGTCGTGCCGGCCGGTCCGATCGACCAGGGCATATTCGTACACCCAACCCACACCGGTCGCATCCGGTCCCAATGATGGCGTGACACTGGCAGGCAGGCGGCCTCTGACGTAGTTGAGATACTCCAGCACCCGGGAACGGGCCCAGTACATGTCAGTACCGTCCTCGAAGATGATATAAACGAAAGAGACATCAAAAAACGAATAGCCGCGGACGACCTTGGCGTAAGGGACGGCGAGCATGGCCGTGGTCAACGGATAGGTCACCTGGGCTTCCACCACCTGCGGCGCCTGCCCGGGGTAATCGGTGTACACGATCACCTGCACATCCGACAGGTCCGGGATCGCATCCAGCGGCGTATTCTGCAGCGCATAAATGCCGGCCGCGAAAACGATTATCGTGAGCAATAGCACCAGGAACCGGTTCCGCATGGACATTTCGATAATTTTCTCGATCATGACTGCTCCCTATTCCATGACCTGGATGGTAGTGATGACGTAATTACCGGTGGCATCTCGGTCAAGGATAAAGTGAATTCGGACGCCCGGCTCCAATCCGGCCAGATCCACTTCCGCCGCCACCTCGAAATCCATCGTCATGGTCGGCCAGCCGAGCGCTTCGATGGGATCATGGGTGATATTCAGCTTGCGCTCAGCTGCCCTGACCTCCTTCACTATACCCATGGCCATGACCTCCGATTCCCCGGGGCCTGTCTCCACCGTCACCGCCGGTGCAGTCTCCTGTATCTGCAGGGCGGTGATCACATAATGATTGCCGGCATCCGGATTCAAGGTGAACCGGACCCGA
>JACVQI010000108.1 GCA_015661095.1 Gammaproteobacteria bacterium | reverse complement strand
CATCCCTGTCGATGTCAAAATTCCCGGCTGCCCGCCCACACCACAGCAGTTATTGATCGGCATCCTCAGCCTGCTGCAATCCGCCAACAAGGACCAGCGGGCGTAACGCTCGCGGCGAACCGGAGTTGTGATCACTTCCCGATATTTCTTATTCATTCTCAGCAAGTCTAGGTTGGGTTGAATGAAATGAAGCCCAACTTACCAGAGCTGCAATCCGCCAAAATATCCCGGCGGGACTGAGACGGTAGTTCTCTAAACTATCAATTTGTTAATTTGACGTTTCGGTTATTTGACGATTTGAATCTCTTCTGACATCCCCTGCTCGTAGGTGCTCCAACCGGAGTTCAGGCCATAAGGACAACGCAGGAAGACCGCCTCGATCCGGCGGATCTGGCCTTTCTCAATCTTGAACAGCTCCGCGATCTGCCAGGTCCAGTTGATGGGCCGGTGATCGAAAAATCCGAAGGCGAACACGATCCCGCGTTCCCGATCCACCGCCACAAAGCGGCGATCGCGGATGCCCGTGACAACATTTTTCAGACCCGTTTCGAATTGTTCCTTGCAGCCCATCATCCGGGTCGGTCCGGCGGCGGTATCAGCAGCCGGAGGACCTGCCGTCTGCATACCATTTTCCAGGCGCAAGCAATCATCCGTGAAGGGGTAATAACCTTTGCCATCATTCCGTTGCAAGCCAGTGAAATAATAGTTGGCGGTTTTGATCAATTCCTCGCGCGAAGGCCGTTCCGTTGCCGGTACGACTTCACTGTATATCTGGTGCGGGGCGCCGAGCTTGTCGACTGCCTCTCCCGCCGGTGGGAACCTCGGTGGCGTAGTAGCGCCGCCACCGAACAGGTTGACCTCAGGTCGTAACACCAGTTGTTCGGCCTCGGTAATCAGTCCATTCACGATTTTCAGACGCAGGGCGATGGCCACGAGGTTGCCTGCCGCGGTCTGCGCAGCGGCGGCGTTATTCGCGGCCGCTGTGCGAGAAACGGGTGCCGCTTCCCTGACGGTACCGATAAAGGCGATTTGCTGGGTTTCAACATCGGGCACGTAGAACTTGTAGCCGCCTTTGCCCGCCATGCTGAACCACAGACCTTCATTGCCGAGCGGCAGGCGCACGCCGTTTTCCGTGAATTTGACATCTTTAATGAACAGATCCGTACCCGGATCATGCGCGAGCATCGCATCCAGATAACGATCAACATACTTTTCGAGGCAGGTCCGATCGCAAACAGGTTTGCCGGCATCCTGCGCATAAGCCATGGGTAACAGCGCACTAAATGCGGCCAGAAATAAAAGTCGAGTCCACATACTCCCCTCCGGTCAGGTTGAAAGTCTTACAATTTGTACAAGTGTGCCGTTCCGTGAACAACCTGCATTATTCTACTCCCTGGAAAATATGTTCCCGACATTTTCAACCGACTGCATCCTTGCAGTCGTCTCCCTCCGGGAGAGGGTTGGGGTGAGGGTGCCTATGGTTACACACCCCCTCACCCTCGCGCCCTCTCCCCCGCAAACGCGGTGGAGAGGGAATCTTTTAGTGAGTTCCTTGTGGGGCAGCACATTTGCTGCGGGTGGTGCTCCCTACCGCCATTTGTCGATGGAAGCGCTGACCACGTGACTGAAGTCACCGCCGCTCCAGTAGAGGTTGGTACCGCCACCGACCGCCAGGACTTCGACGGGATTCCGGGGCGGTGTGCCGGCCGGGGCGCCACGCGGTGGCATCCTGACATAGCGTGAAACCGGTATTTCGGCGGTTTCGCCGAGCTTCAGATACGAAGCGAATGGCTCAACGCCTTCCTTCGCCTTCTTGTAGTCTTCCTCGTGCGTTGACCAGTACAACCAACCCGGATTGGCCGATTTCTCAATCAGATAATCGGCAAATTGCTGTTTGCTGGCAAAGCCGTTGTGCTTGAGTTCGACTGCGACGATCGGATCCAGGATGATGGTGGCGCTGCCGGTGCCGAATGAGAAGAAATGCGTCAGCCAGTTCTTGATGACGTCCTGTAGCGGCAGCGGGCTGAACCAGGCGATGGTGTTAAAGCTCCAGCCGCTGAAGATGCTGACCACGCTTTCGTCCTTCTTGAAGCCTTTCTGCACATGCAGGGGTTCCCAGCCCTCAGGCAGGGATTCCTCGGCTTCAGGGAAGGTCATATTGCCGTAGTTGAGGGGGTTCCCCGTACTGCCGAGATAGGTCGAGCCCGGCATCCCCGAACCGCCCAGGTTTTTCGAAATCAAGGTCCAGGCGCGGCCGATGGCAGCATTGGCCTGATTGAACGGGCCCAGAGCGCCAATCGAGGAATTCATCTGGATTTCATCGCGTATCGGACCGTTGACCACCGCCATGCGGGCGAATGACGAAGTGGAGCTGAACAACGAGGTCTGCCCGGTGGCAGCGATGGCCAGCAATACCGGCAGATATTCCGGTTTTGCGCCGGCCATCACCGCATTGGTGGCCACCATCTCAACGGTGAATTTCCAGGCTTCATGCGGCCCGGATGGGCGCATTTCCCCGACTATCTCATCTGGTTTATGGCTGGTGCCCTTGAGCATCGCCTGCACCTTCTCTTCAGTGGGCAGAATTACGGGCAGGCCGTCGGTCCAGAGTTTGTCCTGGAACATCTGCTGCAGATTGTCCGCCGTATCGGGCGGCAGTAACCGCGGACGTTCGCCGCGTTCAATTATGCCTGCGTGTTTATCCTGCTCAGCCAGTTTATCCCGCAACCCGGCGACTATCTGCTCCAGCATGGGCTTGCCGCTGACGGGGTCATTGCTCTTCAGGTATACGTTGGATTCTTCCGTGGTACGGCCGGTGATGGGATGGGGGGTAAGGGTCACGCGTAACCCTGGCATGCCCTTCTTGAAGGCAGTGGAAGTGGCTAACTCGTTAAATGCCATGGTAACCATCGATACCGTGGGTACACCCATGGTTTCCAGGGTGATGCTGTGGCCGACGACCGCCGGCGAACAGGAGCTTCAATGTCCGAGCAGGACGATGGCACCGTGGCCCTTGGCCTTGATCTCGGCCCAGAGATTCGGGTCATCCTGCATATAGCCGCCGACCTTGTCGATGCTGATCCAGGTGGTCTTGGGATAGGCGGCCGCGAGGTTGTCCCGCACCGCGATGACGAACGGCTTGGTGTTCGCAAACTTGGTATCGACGATGTAGATCGTCTTGCCGTCGAGACTGCCAGGGCGATCGGCCATGGGGATCTGCTTGATCGCGGGCATGATGCCACGGGGATTCATCACCGTAATTTTCTCGTCCGGGGCGGCAGTAACAGTCCCTGTCAACAAGGCCGAAATGAACAGCACCGTATTGAGCAACCACAGCTTACCGTTTTTCATAAATTCGTACTCCTCTGTGAGTCAAAACACTGAATTACCAAGGGTAGAGCATACTTTCCGATTCTGAATTATACAACTATTACTGCTGGCGAACGCCAGTCCGGCGTTGATCCGGATCAGTCAGATACAGTTTAAATGACAATCCTGCAAATAATGTGGTTTTCCACCTCGCTATACAGATTCCGGCAATAACAATGGTAGACTTACCGCAGGCGTACGGTCTTTATGGATGCTAAAGATTATACATATAGATAATGTTCGAATTCCTGTTCAATTATTCGCCTGAGGTATATGCGCGGGGCCAGTTCATTTTCGCCAGCAACTGGCCAATCTGGACCCTGATCGCCACCTTTCTGGTTTTATCGCTCGTCATCGTTTATTTTCTCTACCAGAACCGCAATGCCTTTGGATCCGCCCGCCTCGCCCTTATCGGCCTGCTGCAACTGGCCATGCTGGCCCTGGCGCTGTTGCTGGTGTGGCAACCCTCGCTGCTGCTGGAACGGTTGCGCCCGGGTGATAATGTCATTGCCATCATGCTCGACACTTCCGCCAGCATGAGCTACGGCGCTGAGAACCAGACGCGCGTTGATACGGCCAAAAATACCATCGCCGGCCCGGCGTTCTCGCAACTGCAGCGCGATTACCAGTTCCGGAATTACGTCTTCGCGGATAACGCCAGCGCTGTCGACAACTACGATGTATTGCCCGAGCCCGGCACCGGCACTAATCTCGGCGACTCGCTCCTGAAAGTTTTGCGGCAGGCCAGCACGGCCTCGCTGGGCGCCATAATCCTGCTCAGCGACGGCGCCGATAATACCGGCACCATCCGTCAGGAACAGCTGGCCGAGATTGCCGGATATGGCGTGCCGATACATGCTATCGGGATGGGCCAGGAGCAGATCCCGGAAGACCTGGAATTGACGGAAGTGGTATTGGCCGAGAAGGCCCTGCCCAACAGCACCCTGTCCGCGCAAATCAACATCCGACACGACACCGGCGGCGACGTGCGGGTCAAGGTTTATGACGGTGATGCTTTTCTGGCCGCGAAGACCGTTCCGCTAGCGGCAACCGAATCGACTACCACGGCCTGGCTGGATTTCAATGTCAGCGACACCGGTCACCGTGAGTTGCGTTTTTCCCTGGACCCGCTGCCTGAGGAACGCAATTTGATCAACAATGCCCAAACCCGGGTCATCAATATACCCGAGGCCAGTTACCGGGTGCTGTACGTCGAAGGTGAACCGCGCTGGGAATATAAGTTCATGCGGCGCGCCGTGGAGGATGACAAGAGCCTGCAACTCGTCTCGCTGTTACAGGTCAGTCCGAACAAGTTCTACCGCCAGGGCATCAATCTCCCGGAGGAACTGGCGGAAGGTTTCCCCGTCGAAAAAGCGGCTCTGTATCCCTTCCATGCCCTCATTATCGGCAGTATCGACGCGGCCCTGTTTACACCCGAACAACAGAAACTGCTGCACGACTTCGTCAGCGAGCGCGGCGGCAGTCTGTTATTGCTGGCCGGTCCGAACGGTCTTGGTAATGGCGGCTGGGGTAATACCATCATCGGCGACGTCTTGCCCGCGGCATTGCCGGACACGGACAATGCCTTTTCACGAACCCAGGTGCCGGTGCGGTTAACGCCAGTGGGCCGGCAGTCACCGATGCTGAAATTCAGTGATGACAGTGCCGCGAATGAAAAATTATGGCAGGAGCTGCCAGACATCGCCGACTACCAGACCATCGGTGCGCTGCGGCCGGCGGCAGTGACCTTGCTGGAATATACCGTGGATAATCGCCAGCAACCGTTATTCCTGACCCAGCCCTATGGCCGCGGTCACAGCTTTCTTCTCGCAACCGGCGGCACCTGGCGCTGGCAGATGTCGCTGCCGGTGGAAGATCAGCGGCACGAAACCTTCTGGCGGCAAATTCTGCGCGGGCTGGTGGCCACTGCCCCGGAAAATTTTGAGTTGTCCGGAACCATGCAGGGCAACAAATTACTGATCCGCGCCGACGTACGGGACCAGGATTTTGAACCGATCAACGATATCACGGTTGCGGCTGTGATCACCCAGGCGGGTGCGGAAGCTGTCACCCTGAAGTTGCAGCCTGCGGCGGACCAGGCGGGAGTTTTTGAGGGTGAATATCAGCCGCAGCAACCGGGAACACTCGCCATCGAGGCCATCTCCAGCCGTGGCGATGAACCGCTCGCAACCGCCCGCCTGTCAATCCAGAACGAAATTGGCAATGCCGAATATTTTTCGCTGCGGCAAAACCGCGCCTTGCTGGAACGGCTGGCGGAAAGCAGCGGCGGCAAATACTGGACTCCTGATCAGCTGCAAGACCTGCCGGATGCGATACAACTGTCGCGGGCCGGTATCACGGAGCAGGATATCCGGCCGTTGTGGGACGTGCCGGCGATCTTTCTCCTGCTGATCCTGTTAAAGTCCCTCGAATGGGGTCTGCGCCGGCGCTGGAGGACCATATGAAAAAGTGGTTGTTGCTGTGGCTGCTGACGCTACCGCTGACGGCGGCGGCGGAGCTGTACGTCACCATCATCCAGGGGCTGGGCGGTACCGACCTGTATACCGATCGTTTCAGCGAGCAGACCGGCAAGTACACTCAGGCACTCGGCGCCTTAACCGCGAAAAACCGCCTGAAGACGCTGATTGGTGAACAGGCCACCCGGCAAAATATTCTGACTCACTTCCAGACCCTGAAAAAGACACTGACAGCGAAAGACCGCATCGGCATGATACTGGTAGGCCATGGCAGTTATGACGGGCATGAATTCAAATTCAATATCCCCGGACCGGACCTGACCGGCGCGGATATCGGCGCAATCATGAACGCCTGGCCGGCGCAGTTACAACTGCTGCTTGTTACCAGCAGCGCCAGCGGCGCCATTCTCAAAGAACTGAAACAAGACAACCGTATCATTATTACCGCCACCCGCAGCGGCACCGAACGCAATGCCCCGCTCTTTGGCGTCTACTTCGCCGCGGCATTAGCGGACCCGGCCGCGGATACGGATAAAAATGACACCATCAGCGCCGCCGAGGCCTACGCCTACGCGGAACGGATGACGAAGGATTTTTATGAGGGCGAAGGCCGCCTCGCCACCGAACATCCGCAACTTGAAGGCAATAAGGCCGATCAATTTCAGCTCGCCCGCCTGACACCGGCCAGACCCACCAGTGCCACAAGTCCCGAACTGGCGCGACTGGATCAGCGGCGGCAGGATCTGGATCAGGCCATCGCAGACCTGCGCCTGCGCAAGGATGAATTCCGCGATAACGATGAATATCTGATCGCGCTGCAGGATTTGTTACTGCAACTGTCGGAGGTGGAGGAACAGATCGAGGC
>JACVQI010000107.1 GCA_015661095.1 Gammaproteobacteria bacterium | reverse complement strand
TCAGACCTTTTCCCGACGTTGGTAAATTCAAGCGCACCAGTTTGCCGGTTGTGGGCCAGCGCCAGGCCAGCCTGTCCGCCGTCTTGACGGATTGCGGCAGCGGTTTGCGTTCAACCGGCGTCTGGGTTTGTTTCGCAGTGGCCTGTCTGCCCGGTGTCGGCGCATTGTTCGTATTCGGTGACGGGACGGTGGAGCCAGGGAGAGTTTTAAGTCTGATGACCTGACCGGGGTAAATTACATAGGGGGGTCTGATGCCATTCCAAAGCGCAACTTCCTTGTAGTCTTCGCCATAACGCCAGGCAATGGAAAACAAGGTGTCACCCTTTTGCACCACATGCCCCCCCTGATTTTGTGGTGCGACAGGTCTTGCTGCGGCCGCTGACCTGCCATGGTCCTCTACCGGTGTCGTGACTGGCGCTTTCGCTGACCATGCACATGCCGTCAACAATAACACCAGAGGTAATAACGGATAATGTTTGAGGGCAAACGGTCTGGTCATGCGCAAATTGCTATCCTACTCCTTCTATCATCGGCACGAAACTCACCCAATCGAGCCGCTTTTCCACGAAGTCGTCTTCTGTGCGCAAGATCGACAGCAGTTGCTGCTCGCCACTGCGGCCGACGGGGATAATCAGTTTGCCATTTATCTGCAGTTGTTCCAGTAACTGTGCGGGCACACCCATCGGCGCGGCCGAGACGATAATAGCATCGAAGGGGGCATGCTCCGGCCAACCGCGGTTACCATCGCCGTATTTAGCCCGGATATTCGTGCATTTCAGCGCCCGAAACCGCTCCCGCGCTTTCACTAACAAGGCCTCTATTCTTTCAATCGAATATACCCGCTTGACCAATCTTGACAGGATCGCGGTCTGATAACCGCAACCCGTGCCGATCTCCAATACTTTTTCCGGTTGTTGTCCTTCCAGCAAGGCCTCAACCATGCGGGCAACGATATAGGGTTGCGAAATGGTCTGGTTATGTCCGATCGGCAAAGCGGTATTGTCATAAGCGCGCGAGGCCAGAGCTTCATCGATAAAGATATGTCTGGGTGTGCTCTTGATAACTTCCAGCACCACCTCGGACTGGATATCCATGTCCCGCAATTGCAAGACCAGACGATCACGCGAGCGCTGCGAGGTCATACCGATGCCTTGAAATTCACTGCTCATTGATTTTCGATTCCAGCCACCCAGATAGACAAGTCTTCGAGGACGCCATAACGCGTCAAATCGTACTGCAATGGTGTGATGGAGACGTTACCATGGCTGACCGCATAAAAATCCGTGCCCGGCCCTTCATCGACACCCGGCCCGACGGGGCCGACCCAGTAAACCACGCGGCCTCTCGGGTCCTTCATTTTTATCGCGGGCTCAGATTTGTGCCGCTGACCCAGACGCGTGACTTCGAGCCGCCCCAGTTTGTCATAGGGCACATCCGGGACATTGATATTCAGCAATAACCCGGGATCGAGCGGTTTCGCCAGCATCTCCTGGACCAACTCCCGTACGACGCGTACCGCGGTGTCAAAATGACTGACATTTTCGCCCACCAGGGAGATGGCCATGGCAGTACGGCCGAGAAAGCGGCCTTCCATCGCCGCTGCTACCGTGCCCGAATAGAGGACATCATCACCCAGATTGGCGCCGGCGTTGACGCCGCTGATGACCATGTCCGGTTCCTGTTCCAGTAAACCGGTGATGGCAAGATGCACGCAATCGGTCGGCGTGCCATTCACATAAATAAAACCGTTGGCGGCCTTTTTGGGATAAATGGGGGCATCCAGGGTCAGCGAATTGCTGGCGCCGCTACGGTCGCGTTCCGGAGCCACCACCGTGACCTGCCCCAGTTCAGATAAAGCTTTCGCAAGCAGTTCAAGACCGATTGCCTGATAACCGTCGTCGTTACTAAGTAAGAAATGCATGCTTGGACCGGATCATATCTCCTAACCGCTCGGGGTGTGACTGCTTGAATATAGTATCAGCCATTCTGCTCACACAGCAGAAATTCCAGCAGCGCCTTTTGTGTATGCAGCCGGTTTCCGGCCTCCTCCCAGACTACACTGCGCGGACCATCGATGACTTCGGCTGTGACTTCCTCGCCCCGATGCGCCGGCAGGCAATGCATAAACAGCGCATTGTCAGCGGCCAGCGCCAGCAGTTCCTGAGTGACCTGATAGGTCCGAAACTTTTGTTTCCTCATAGACAACTCCTGCTCCTGACCCATGCTCGCCCAGACATCGGTCACGACCAGATCAGCACCCTGGATAGCAGCCCGTGGATCGTCGGTTACCACTATCTTACCCGCGGACTGATTGAGTATGTCAGCACGTGGCCGGTAATCCGCCGGGCTGGCGATATGCAATGTAAAATCGAACATACGCGCGGCGTTGATATAGGAGTTGCACATATTATTGCCATCCCCCAGCCAACAGACCTGGCGACCACTGATGTCGCCCCGTATTTCATAATAGGTCTGCATGTCCGCCAGTAACTGGCACGGGTGATAGGTATCGGACAGACCATTGATGACCGGAATAGTCGAATGCCGGGCGAATTCCTCCAGCTTGCCATGCTCATAAGTCCTGATCATGACGCAATCCACCATTTGCGACAGCACTCGGGCCATGTCGGCGAGCGGTTCACCCCGGCCCAGTTGCGAATCCTGTGGCGACAGAAAGATCGCATGCCCGCCCAATTGCGCCATGGCCGTTTCAAACGAGACCCTGGTCCTGGTGGAAGATTTCTCGAAGATCATGGCCAGCACCCGGCCCGGATGCGTCTGCTGCATGCTACGGTTTCGGCACTGCTGTTTTAATTCGCAGGCGCGCAGGATCAACTGCCGTAATTCCGCACTGCTGAAATCAGAGAGACTGAGAAAGTGACGAATCGCCATACGTCCTACCCGGCCAGGAATTTTCTGATCAAACTGCAGACCTGGTTGATCATGTGCTCCGCCTCAGCGTCGCTGATGATCAGTGGCGGCAATAAGCGCACTACATTATCAGCGGTAACGTTCAATAATAAACGGTCACGCAGAGCCATCTCCACCAGCTCGCCACAGTCCCTGGTCAATTCGATGCCAAACATAAGACCCTTGCCGCGAACCTCGCGTATGCCTGCCAATGGTGCCAGTGTCTCTGTGAATTGTTGCAACATTTTAGCGCCCAGGGTTCTGGCCCGCTCACCCAGAGCATGCTCGGTCATGTAATCAATCACCGTTATCGATGCCCTGCTGGCGAACGGACTGCCGCCGAAGGTTGAGCCATGACTTCCCGCGCCCATGGCCTCAGCCACCCTGTTATTGGCCAGACAGGCGCCTATCGGGATGCCGTTACCCAGGGCCTTGGCGAGTGTCATGATATCGGGACGCACGGACGAGTGTTGCCAGGCAAACCACTTGCCGGTACGACACATACCGGTCTGAATCTCGTCCAATACCAGTAACCAGCCTTGTTCTTCGCACAGATCCTTTACCTCCTGCAAAAATGTCGGGTTCGGGATCCGGATCCCACCTTCACCCTGGATGGGTTCCAGCATGACCGCGACGATCGCCATATCCGAGCCAGCAAGGGCACGGATGGCGGCCACATTATTATAGGGCACGGCATGAAAACCGGGAACAAACGGCCCGAAACCAGCCTTGATCTTGTCATTCCCGGTGGCGGTCAGCGTAGCCAGGGTCCGGCCGTGAAAACTGCCATCCATGACCACAATCACGGGGTCATGAACACCTTTATTATGGGCATATTTACGGCATAACTTGATGGCGGCTTCGTTGGCTTCGGCGCCGGAATTGGCGAAAAACACCTGATCCAGTCCCGATAACCCGCATAAGCGGCGGGCCAGCTGTTCCTGTAACGGTATTTCGTAAAGATTGGAGGTATGGATAAGCTTACTCGCCTGGTCGCAAAGCGCCTCAGCCAAAACCGGATTGGCATGGCCGATACTGCACACCGATATGCCGCTGAGGGCATCGAAATAGCGATTACCGGCCTGATCACACAACCAGGCCCCGGCGCCGCTGGTAAAAGCGATCGGTAACCGTTTATACGTTGCCATGATGG
This sequence comes from Gammaproteobacteria bacterium, assembly GCA_015661095.1. Classification (GTDB taxonomy): domain Bacteria; phylum Pseudomonadota; class Gammaproteobacteria; order Eutrophobiales; family Eutrophobiaceae; genus JACVQI01. The sequence goes on along the minus strand of JACVQI010000107.1, from coordinate 2,705 downwards.
AACTGTTCATGTTCATGCCGCGCCTTGCTCGACGATAATGAGACGGAAATAACAAGCCCGGCATTACGCCGGGCTGTGCTGGTAACAGCTTGATTATAAACTACAGTGGCAAGCCATGCATCATTCCCACCATGCACATCAGCATAGGGATGGATAACAGCGCGTTAGTGCGGGAGGCCATCAGGGCCACTACTTTGGCCTTGGCGATCGCTTCCGGCGTGGCTGTCACAATACCCAGTATCTTTTTCTGGTTCGGCCAGATCAGCACCCAGACGTTAAATAACATAATGGTACCCAGCCAGGTGCCAATGCCGATGATTCTCACACCTTCTTTCAATAAAAAGGCATCGGCTATACCCCAACCTGCGGCTTCCAGCGCCGCGGCACCAGTCAACCACGTTGCCACCGCCCCCCAGCGGAACCAGAGCAGGGCCCGCGGGGCGACATATTTATTAATCGCGGCCGGTCCGGGACCACCAGTATCGGCGGCCGCCGCCGCGATCGATGGAACCTGAACGAAGTTGAAATAATACAGCAGCCCAATCCAGATCACCCCAAAAAACACATGCAACCAGACGGTCAGGGACCAGACCCGGTTGCTGACCTCGCCGCCGATCAGCAGCGCAATAACAATAGCGGCGACAAAGCCGAGCGTAATGGTCGCCGGGATCGACTTAAGTGGATTCATTGTATGTTCTCCCCATTTCAGTAAGTATCGAGTATTACTTTACACTGCACCGGCACGAATTATACTGCCGTCCGAGCCGTCTTTCACCATTTGTGTACGCGATTATCCCATGAACGCAATCGAACTCGCTCTGTTTACCAGCCGCATCCAGTCCATTTGCGCGGAGATGGGTGCCATCCTGCAATACTCGGCCTTTTCACCCAATATCCGCGACCGGCTGGATTTTTCCTGCGCGATATTCGACGCCAGCGGTGAATTATGCGCCCAGGCGGCGCATATCCCGGTGCATCTGGGCAGCATGGCTTATGCCATGCGCGATGTTGTCCATCGATTCAGTTGGCAGGATGGCGATGTACTCATCCTGAATGATCCTTACCTGGGCGGCACCCACCTGCCCGATATCACCCTGCTGGCGCCGGTATTTTATGGTAATCAATTAATGGGTTTCGCCGCCAATCGTGCCCATCATGCCGATATCGGCGCCAGCACGCCCGGCTCGATGCCGCTGGCGCAGTCCATCCATGAGGAAGGCATATTAATCCCGCCCGGGATACTGTATCGCAACCATCGGTTGATCGAGGCAATCATCGCCCCTTTGTACCGGCAGGTGCACCGCCCCGACATCACCCGCGCCGACCTGTCTGCGCAGGTCAGTTCAGTACGTAAAGGCGTCGCACTGGTGGGGAAGGTTATCCACGAAACCGGGTCCAGCCAGTTTCAATCCTTACTGACCGGCTTGAATGACTATGCGGAAAGGCTGGCTCTGACGGGCATCCGGGCGATCCCGGCTGGTTCTTATACATATATAGATGTCATGGACGATGACGGCCTGGGTAATACCGATATCCCCATCACCGCCACCATCCTTGTCAGCGGCGATCAGGTGACTGTGGATTTTGCCGGGACCGCGGCCCAGGTCCAGGGCAATATCAACTGCCCGCTGTCGGTCACAGCCGCCGCTGTTTATTATTGTTTTTATTGCCTGATGCCAGCCCGGACACCGGCTTGTGCGGGCAGTTTCCGGCCATTACGCCTGCAGGCCCCTACCGGCAGTCTGGTACATGCCGCCGCCCCCGCAGCGGTCGCCGCCGGTAATGTGGAAACCAGCACCCGCATCGTGGACGTGATCCTGGGGGCGCTGGCGAGCGCCATCCCGGATCGCATCCCGGCCGCCAGCCATGGCAGTATGAACAACATCGCCATGGGTACGGGCGAGTGGGATTATTATGAGACCCTGGGTGGTGGTATGGGCGCCGGTCCGACCGGACCGGGGCTGCATGCCGTGCAGACGCATATGACCAATACCCTCAACACTCCGATCGAGGTCCTAGAGATGTATTATCCCCTGCGTATCCGCCAATACGGTATCCGGCGCCACTCGGGCGGCGCCGGCCGGCACAGCGGTGGCAACGGTTTGATCCGGGAATATGAATTTCTGGCGGATAGCACGGTCACGCTGCTATCCGAACGGCGCCGGCATGCGCCCTGGGGTTTGCAAGGCGGGACACCGGGGAAACCTGGCAGCAATACCCTTAATCAGCGATCGCTACCCGGAAAATTCACTATTAATGCCAGGGCCGGTGACATTCTGAAAATCGAAACCCCCGGTGGCGGTGGTTGGGGACCTTCACCTTAATCAAGATTCGTTATACACTATTAAAGCCTGACTAAATTACTCTGTTATTTCCGTTAACCTTGAGGTATCCGTCGAATGGACGTTATTGAAGAAATTAAAACCATTATTGCCGACAACCCCGTAGTGCTGTTCATGAAAGGCTCGCCTGAATTCCCGCAATGCGGTTTCTCCATGCGCACAGCTGAGGCCTTGAAGGACTGCAACGCGAAGTTTACCTACGTGGATATCCTGGCCGCACCCGACGTGCGGGCGAACCTGCCCAAGGTATCCAACTGGCCCACCTTCCCACAGGTGTTTATCAATGGTGAATTGATCGGCGGCTGTGATATCACCCTGGATCTGCACCAGAAGGGTGAATTACAGAAAATGCTGGATGCCGCG
>JACVQI010000106.1 GCA_015661095.1 Gammaproteobacteria bacterium | reverse complement strand
ATCCCCAGCAACACGACATAAGGATAGATCGCCAAACCGTTGCCCGCCTCCGGACCGAGTAACATCGCCAGACCGGAACAGCAGATGGTCATTACCCACAGATATCTGGGTTCGACCCGATCGCCCAGCGCGCCGATGATAAAATTCCCGATCAAGGTCGATATGGACATGATGGACACGGAACCGGCCGCCACTTCCGGGGTAAGCCCGAGGCCCTGCAAATGAATAACGCCGTGGGCCTGAAACAGAGTAAAGGTTGAGCCATAACCAATCACACAAAACATCACCAGCCACAATGACGGCTGCCGGATAGCTTCGGAGAATTTCCATACCTCATTGGTCCGGTAAACCCTGAAGCGGGATTGCGACCCTTGCTCCTGGCCTTGCTCCCTCCGCACATCCGGCGCTACCCCATCCGGAAACTGACCGATACTGGCCGGATCGTTTTTGATGAATAATGCGGTAACCAGGATCGCCAGGCAACACAAGCCGGCAATCAGCCACCAGCCGAGCCGCCAATTCCCGCCCGCGGAGGATATGATGCTATTCAACAATGGCGCGGCGATGAAGCCGCCAATCCCCGGCGCCGACAGTACCAGCGACAGGGCCAGGGCCCGCCGTCGTATGAACCAGTTGGCCACGATCACCTGCGCCGAGAGCGCGCCGCCGGAGACAACCCCAGTACCGGCGACGATGCCAAACATTACCACCGCCAGCATGCCGCTATTGACGAAAGTGGCCATGGCCAGGGCGGATAACAGGATCAAAACGCAGCCGATGAGCATGGTGTAACGCACGCCGATTTTGTTGATCACGAATGCAGCCACGGGAGAATTCAAGCCGGAGGTCAGGGTAAAGACTGTGAAAATCAGCCCCAATACCCGCCGATCCAGATTGAAGTCCAGCGCCATATAGGTATTGATGACGGAGGCGCCATAAAACGGGAAGGCCAGGTTGATGAACAGGATGCACCACATGGCCAGCAGCAGCTTCCAGCCATAGAACTCTGTTTTCATAGGCTCAGTCCGCGGGCCGCTGCAGGATTGCTCAGAACGCGGCCGAAACGGCGATATCCGAGAGCCGCTGGAATCGCTCTATGTTATCGCCTTCATCCATCACCCCAGCCGTCAGGCAGGCGAAGCTCATATCCAGTTCCGGATCCACCCAGAACAAGGTGCTGCCGGCGCCGTGATTGCCGAAGGTCCTGGGTGAGGTCAAGGTGCCGAACTGATGATGGCAGATGGCATCACCACGCAGGGAAAAGCCGAGTCCGATATAGGCGGGATAAGGTTTCCAGCCGCGGTTTAAGCCCATGGCCATATACAGTTCATTCGGCTTGTCGCCGGTACGGATACGCGTTGCCTGATCAAGGATGGCCGGGCCGATGACCCTGGCCCCGTCCAGTTCCCCGCCACGTCGCAACAGCTCGGCGAAACGGTACACATCGTAGGCGGTGGAAACACCACCGACCCAGGGCATTTCAGCATCCTCCTCCTCGAAGGCGCCGTGCGGCCCCAGGTTGCTGTGCCCCGGGTGCGTCATCGGGATCGGGCTGAGAAAATCCGGGACGATCTTGCGCTCTTTCAGATCTTTCCTGAGTCCGATGGCGGAATCCTTCATCCCGGTGGGCTTGAAGATTTCATCCTCAACCAACTGCCGGTAACGGCGTTTCTTCGGATCGACGCGGCGCACCATTTCTCCCAACAGGGCGTGCGCCACCATCGGCGAATAGCTGACCCGGGTGCCGGGTGTATCCGTGACCTGGGCCACCTCGCAGACCGCCGCAATGATTTCGTCCAGGCGATCGATATACATGTTGGGTTTCAACATGAACAGCGCCGGGATCCCGGTCTGGTGGGTCAACAGATGATAAATCGTCAACGCCTCCCTGGCGCCACCTGAGAATTCCGGGATCACATCCTTCACCCGGGTAGTGAAGGCCAGCTCACCGCGCTCGATGGCGCGGAACACCAGCACGTTGGTAAAGGCCTTGGTCAGGGAAAACAGGCTGAAGACATTATCCTTGTGCAGTGGCTGCCGCTGATCCTTGTACGCGTTGCCGACTGCTTCGTGCAAGCCGATTTCGCCATGCCGGCCAACGCAAACCACGCCGCCATGGTATTTGCCCCTGGCGATATCGTCCGTCATCACTTCAAGTATATGTGCCAGTCTGTCCTTACGCAGACCGCTGTTACCTGCTACTACACTCATGCGTTTAACCCTCTCGTTGTTTAACCCGGGCAATCTGCTCGGAATAAAGTTTGTCAGTCAGTAATAAATTCGCTGCCCTGGCCCGCTCCGGCGTGATGGTTTCGTTCGGCATGGATGCCAGTATCGCTTCGCAGCGGGCCTGGATGATACCGCTGAACTCCGGATGGGTCAGGATGTACATGTCATTACGTTGTATCCCGCGCAGGACCCGCTCGCCGACCTGCGCAGGTTTCATGGCGATGGCGAAGATGGCGGCGGCGATGTCCGCCGGCATTTCATCCGGCTTCGGCACAGTGCGCGGGACATAGCCGGTCTCGGCCAGCTTCCCGGGACGCACCGCCACGCTGCTATCGAACAACTCGGTCTGTGTGGGTCCGGGACAAAAGACCGAGACGCCGATGCCGTACTGCGCCAGATCGCTGCGTAACTCTTCAGTCAGACCAACGACGGCGTATTTCGAGGTGGAGTAGATGCCGGAGCCGGCGCCGGCGATCAATCCGCCCATGGAAGAGGTGTTGACGATGTGAGCTTCCGTGTGTTGTGCAATCATGCGCGGCATGAACGTCATGACGCCGTTGACCACGCCGCCCAGATTGACACCGAGGCAGAAATCCCAATCGGCGTAGGTGCCCTGCGGCATCGGCCCGTCGATGGTGATGCCGGCGTTGTTGCACAATACCTGGACCGGACCAAAGGTTTGTTCCGCCTTATCCGCGGCACGGACCCAGGCTTTGCGATCGGTGACATCCAGTTGCACCGGCAGAACGGTTTGCGTATCCGCTTGCAGAGTGGTCAGCGCCCGATCCAGTGCCTCCTGCCGGATATCAGCTATCACCACCTTCATCCCTGCATTGATGAATGCCTGACACATCCCCAGTCCGATGCCACTGGCGCCACCCGTGATAAAGGCCGTTTTACCTTTGACGTTTTGCATTATTATTCTCCGGGAGACGGATTTTCCCCCTCAAAGACCAGAAGCTGATTTTTTTACATTCCTGGCAGTAATGACTTGTGTTACATCAATAAAATAGCAAGTAAGCATTCAGGCCTCAGGGACAGACCAGAACGCCGGATTACTTTTTGGAAAACTCAAACTGGATATTATTCTTGTTCAGCACCAGTCGCGCAAAGGCCAGCCACTGGTCCTTCGGTTCCCAGACTTTGCTAACAAACCGGTAAGCCTCTTTCGGGTCCACCTGCTCATGCACCACGCGGTACAGAAAAGTGAACAGGGAAGCGCGCATGTTCATCTGGCAATGGACCAGCACCCGGCGTGTACCGGCTTGTTGCATTATGCCGCTGAATAATTCGAAATCGGCATACTGCGGGTTCTGCCAATCGACCGGGATGTTCACATAGGCTATTCCCGTTTCCGCCACCAGTTTGCCTTCCGTTGCAATGGAGCCCCTCGATGCGGGCGGGGCGATGTTGATCACCAGGCCATAACCCCGGCTGGCGAGACTGCTCAAGTGCGCCTCGTCGGGTTGGCCGGCGGTGTGCAGCCGGTCACTGACGGCGACAAAATTGATCGCCAGTTCCTGTTCCTGGGCAATAGCTTCCCCTGACATGCTGACCATGCCTAATAAACTCGTCAGGATCTTTATCACTCGCATCATGAATAAATCCGGGGCACTACTCCCCTATTTTGATTTGCTGGTAGCCATGCTCATCAACGTATTCGCGGTTGGCTTCGCAGATATATTCCTGCATCTTGTAGCCCGGCATGTGCTTGTAAGCATAGGTGAAGACCCATGGCTGCGTCAGGTATTCCGGATCGGTGATGGTAATCTCGTCCCAGAGTATATCCGGCGCTACCTTATAGAACCGCTCATTGATGCGCATGTCCCTGGAATGGGGCGTGTACTGAAACTGGACATAGTCCTTGATGCCGATGGTATCGACGTGCAGTACGCCCTCCTTCCAGTAACCGACCGAGTGGCCGAAAAAACCCGGTTCGATGTCGTCCAGCGTTACCTGCTGCTGATCCAGATAAACACGCCGCACCTGTGTGTACGCCTCCTCGATAATGGTAATCTGACCATCGCTCAGCAGAAACTCGATCGGGAACATGGCCACCATCATGGTTGGCATGCCATCGCCGATACAATTGACGTAGTTGGGATTGGCGATCGGCGTACCGGCCGCATCGGCGTCACGCCGTGCCTGTCGCTGTGCCTGCCACTCCCGCAGAAATTCCGCTTTTAACGGCGGGTCCGATACCGGTGGTGGGATATTTTTATCACCGGTGGCCATGTTGGCAGCATTGAACATGATACCGTAACGCTGCCAGGCGCCACCGATATCCGCAATATCATTTTCAGCTGCGGCAACCACGGTATATCCGGTCAGGAACAGCAGGCCGAACACTGCAATTACAGCCAGTAAAATTTCAATCCTGCGTCCGGACGTTATCATGGCTGCATTACACCGATGACGACTTCCGGGGTCCGGGCGAAGGTATTGGCCGCCGGCACACCGGTCTCCCACACTTTGCCATCCGGCAGGGTCACATCCAGCAGCAAGCCACCGGGTTTGCCGTTCAGCAGCGGCGCCATGGTCGCTTTAACCTGATCGCCGGACTGAATCAGGCTGGATTTCCAGCCCAGCCGCCGCATCATATTGATACTGGTCATTTCGATGCTGTAATGGGTCATGTTGCTCTTGGCGTCATATACATCCAGTTCCAGATAAGCGTGCGGGTTGGTCCACTGGAATTTTGTGACCGTGCCGTTGACCGTGACCGTGCTCTTATGGTCATACATGGCAAAGGAATGATGGGCGCTGACCGCTGCTGCAACACCAAAAACCAACAGGTTGAAGTAGAGGATGCCGCGCAACAGCGAACAGATTCCGGTTTTCATGAATTTTGCGCCCCGAGTTTAACTGCCTGACCGATACACTATATTATGCCGGGAAATCATGCCAACACCGAGAAATATTCAATTGTCCTGCGACCCTTTTGCGCTTTGCTGCATCTAAGTAAGGTATGACCCGATTTGCCGATTGCAGTGTAACTGATGAAATCATCAGCCAGTCGCGACTGGGAGACCCTGCCGCGACTGAAGCCATTTACCGGGTCTTTGCCAACCCCGTCTATAACCTGGCATTACGCATAATCCGGCAATCCGTCGTGGCGGAAGAGATACTCCAGGACACCTTCATGGAAGTCCTGACGAATATAGGGGCTTACCGTGGCGCGGCGCCGCTGGGCATTTGGATCCGGGAAATCGCGGTCAACAAATGCCTGATGCATCTGAGGTCAGGATGGTATCGAAAATCCCGGCCGCTGGAAGATATAGCACCGGACCATGGCGACAACGTAGTCATGGCGACCAATCCCGAACATCTGGATCTGGAAAAGGCGCTCACCAGTTTAACGCCAATCAGCCGGGCCGTGGTCTGGTTACACGATGTGGAAGGTTATACCCATGCTGAGATCGGCAAATTGATGGGTAAAAGCAGCAGTTTCAGTAAATCCCAGCTGGCGCGGGCGCATCAACGCCTGCAAGACCTGCTGGAAGACAGTAACGAGTGTGAGCAACCATGCATGCAACTATCGAACAACTATTAGCCATCCGTGATCGGGAACCAGTGGCGGCCGGGCTGAAACAGCATGTGGATACCTGTCTGTTATGCCGGGAGCGGCTGGATAAATTCATACTGGCGCGAAATGAACTGAACCGGTTGCCCGGACAAAGCCCTCGCCGCAATTACTGGCCAGACATCTTAGCCAGGCATGAGCGTGGTCGGCAATCACGGAATTACAGGCGCAAACTGGCACGCTACAGCGGCTTTGGCCTGGCTGCCTCGACCCTGCTGGTCAGCGTGCTATTCATCTATCAAACAAATGATGCGGACAATGGCACAGTCGTTCTGGACAGTACCGCGGCGCCTGCGAAATCCGTTGCCGAAGATAACGTCCCGCCAGACGATCAACTCGCGTCCATTGCTAAGAGTGTCGAACCGGAACTGAATACGCTGATAGCGCGCTCGGCCCGCCTCGAAGCCGCATTACACGCCCTGCCGCAGCGTCCCCACGTCGCACGGGCCAGCACCTCTGATCTCATCACCGGTTTGCAGGACGGTGTCGCCCTGATCGACTATCAACTGAATTTCACCGCCGGCAATTTGCCGGCCCAAACATCGCGCCAACTGTGGCAACAACGTGTGGATTTAATGAATTCACTGGTCAATGTGCGCTATGCTGAAGCACAGCAAGTGGCGTACACCACTAACTGAAGGAGGTAATACTAATGAAGAGGTTCAGCAATCACATGATTACAATCTTGACGATCTGTTTTGCCCTGGCAACCGACGCCCAGGATAACCCGCCCATGACTGAGGGAACAGCTACGCAGGTGCAGCAGGATGCGGCTACGCGTCAGAAAGAGCTGGCGGCTGCGCGCGAGCGGCTGGAACAGGCAGCGCGCGAGGTGGCGGAGTTGTCCGGTCAAGCCGTTGGCGCCCAAGTCATGACCTTCATCGATGGGATGCACATGGGCCAGCGCAAGGCCATGCTGGGCATTAACATCGGCGGCACAAATAACGATGGGAAAAG
>JACVQI010000105.1 GCA_015661095.1 Gammaproteobacteria bacterium | reverse complement strand
GGGGATAAGTACAAGCGGTTTTCGAACCCCTTATGCCGTGCCGAGCAACACAGGCAAACGAGGAATAACCCGCAGGGTGAGCACAGGGATGTGCGAACGAGCGAGAGGCGTAAGGGATTAGTCCTGAGCGAGTCCGAAGTTTGCCGAGTAGCGCAGGGTATCTGACCACTCAGAGAGTGGTCAGGCACGGCATCGGGGTGCCCTTCTCTTTGGTCACTTTCTCTTGGGCATGCAAGAGAAAGTGACTCGCCGTAAAGGCGAAACAGATGACAAATAATAGATAAAGAAATTATTTGACTGGTTACCGGCATGCGCCGGTAAGACGAAAGCGCTTTTATCCTTCCAGGGAATGGACTACCAAACCACTCCTCAATTTCGGCTCGAACCACGTCGTCTTCGGCGGCATGATGTTGCCGCTATCGGCGATAGCCATCAATTGCGACATACTCACCGGATACATGGCGAAGGCCACGGCCATCTCGCCACTGTCCACGCGCCGTTCCAGTTCCTGCAGTCCACGGATGCCACCGACAAAGTCAATGCGCTTATCGCGCCGAAGGTCGGTGATATTCAGCACCGGTTCCAGGATCTGTTTTGACAGGATGGTCACGTCCAGGACGCCGACCGGATCGCTGTCATCACAGGTTCCCGCCTTTGCCTGCAGTGCATACCACTGCCCGTCCAGATACATACCGATCTCATGCAATTGCCGTGGTTTACAGCGTTGCCGGCCCAGCTTGCTGACGGTGAAAGATCTGGCGATGGCGGCGAGAAAGTCCGCGGGACTGAAGCCGTTCAAATCCCTGACTACGCGGTTGTAATCCATGATTTGCAACTGGTTATCGGGAAAATGCACGGCCAGGAAATAATTATATCCCTCGGTTCCGGTATGCTTGGGATTTTCCTGGCTCAGGTCGTGACCTACCAGCGCGGCCGCAGCGGTGCGATGATGGCCGTCCGCGACGTAGGTCGCGGGGATCCGTTCAAATTCAGCGATAATCGCTGCGCTGGTAGCTTGCTCCTCGACCACCCAGAAACGATGACCGATGCCATCATCCGCCTTGAAATCGTAGACCGGTGGGGATTGTTTGATAGTAGTGATTAACCGATCGAGACTGGCAACGGCCTTGTAGGCGAAGAACACCGGCTCGGCATTCAGCATGGACACGCGGATATGTTTCTTACGGTCATTTTCCTTGTCCGGCCGGGTCAGCTCATGTTTCTTGATGCGGTCCCGCAGATAGTCTTCCACCCAGGCGCAAGCAACAATCCCGGTTTGCACATGCTGATTCATCACCAGTTCATAAATATACAGGCATTCGCCCCGTTCCTGAAAAAACACGCCGTCTTCAAGTAACTTGCGGAAATTGTTCCGGCCCGCCGCGTACACGGCATCGCTGTAGGGATCGACATCGGGGGGAAGGGTAATTTCCGGTTTGACCACATTCAGGAAGGACAAGGTATTGCCTTTGGCCTCCTGCCTGGCCTCATCGCTGTCCAGCACGTCATAAGGCCGGGACGCAATGGCCCTGGCGTGTTCCGGCCGGGGCCGCAGGCCCTTGAACGCCTTAATCCGCATCGCCTGGTCTTACCGGGTGTTTATAAACTGACCTGCATCAGTTTGATGATAGGTTCGATAGCCTCAATCTTCTTCATTTGTTCCTTGCTTAGGGGCCGCGAGACCTCGATCACCGCGACCGCCCGGTTTTCACCGTTGACGGCACCGAGCTGCATGCGCGAGATGTTGATCTGGTCGTCGGCCAGCACCTTGCTGATGGCCGCGACCACGCCTGGCTGATCGCGGTGCCGGGTTATCAATAGATGGCCGCTCAATGAGGCCTCGATTTCGTAATCGTTGATCTTCACCAGCCGTGGGTGGCGGCGATCGAAGAGCGTACCTTCCACCGTGGTGGTATTGCTGCCCTGCTGGGCGCTCAGTTTCACCGTCGCGTGATAGTCAGGATGCTCGCCGCAGGTGGATTCTGACACGCTGATCCCCTTCTGCTTGGCGATGTGGCCGGCGTTGACGCGATTGACCGGGACCGACATATAGGCGCTCAGAAAACCGACCAGTCCCTGGGTGCTGATCGATCGCATGTCCCTGGCCGCGGCACCACCACTCAGCGAAACCTCGAGATTTCTGACCGGGCCCTGGATCATGGGACCCAGCAATTGCCCTAACCGATAGGCCAGGTTCAGATAGGGCTGCACTTTGACCAGCTCGTCCGCGGAAACCGGCGGCAGATTGATGGCATTGATCGGCTCACCAGTTTGCAGATAAACAGCAATCTGCCGGGCGATCTCGAGCCCTGCCGTCGTCTGCGCCTCCTTGGTGGAGGCGCCCAGATGCGGAGTCAGCACCACGTTATCCAGAGTCAATAAAGGGGAGCCTGTCGGTGGTTCATGCTCGTACACATCCAGCGCGGCGCCGGCCAGATGACCGGACTTGAGCGCTTCGTAGAGCGCCTGTTCATCGATTAAGCCGCCGCGGGCGCAATTGATGATCCTGGCGCCCTTCTTCATCGACTTGATACGTTCCGCGGTTAAAACACCGCGGGTCTGATCGTTCACGGGGCAATGGAAGGTCAGATAATCCGACTTCTTGATCAAGTCATCCAGTTCCATATTGGCGACACCGTTTTCGATAAACACTTCCGAGTTCACATAGGGGTCGAAGGCCGCCACCTGCATACCCAGTCCTTTGGCCCGGGTAGCGACAATGCGGCCAATATTACCGTAACCGTATATCCCCAGCTTTTTATTGGCCAGTTCCGCGCCCATGAACTTGGATCGTTCCCACTTGCCTTCCTTCACCGAGCGATCCGCCTGCGGCAGGCTCCGGCTCAACGACAGGATATGGGCGATGGTCAGCTCTGCGGTGGTGATGGCATTCGCATTGGGTGTGTTCAACACGGCGATGCCTTTTTCCGTGGCCTTCGCCACATCGATGTTGTCCACACCGATTCCGGCCCTGCCGATGACTTCCAGATTTTCCGCTGCCTCGATGACCGGTGCCGTGATTTCAACAGCACTGCGCACCAGCACCGCGTGATATTTAGAAATTATTTTGCAAAGTCCCGCCTCATCCAGTCCGGTGACCTGCTCGACGTTGAAGTCAGGTTGTTCCTTTAAATATTCAATACCGGTGGCGGCGATTTTGTCAGCAATGAGGATATTCTTTACCATTTTTCTTTCCTGGTCTGATATGAAGAATTTTTGGAATCCGTTAAGACGAATTAACAGTATTCACCGGGACAAGCAGCGATTAAAAAATCTGCGTAAGATTAAGCGCAATTCCTGCAGCCGGTGTCCGCATACTAGGGATAGTTTCAGTCGGATTACTTGATTTAAATCAGTAAAATGCGAGCGACTATTGTAGAGAAATAGCCACCTGTTGCAAGCATTAACTGGCTAGCTGCCGCTCAACGCCAGCTGCACCTGTTGTACCAGGGTCCGCATCACCGTATCGACTTGATCGGCATCCGCACCTTCCACCATCACGCGCAGCAGCGGCTCCGTTCCCGATGGTCTGAGCAGCACCCTGCCGTTCGTGCCGAGTTCCCGCTCCGCCTCCTGAACGGCGCGAGTGATTCCCGGAAAATCAGCCGGGTTTACACTGGCCTGCAACCGGATATTCGTCAGCTTTTGCGGAAATTTTTCCATGCCCTGTTTCAACTCGTGCAAGGATTTGCCGGTCGTCACCATGATCTCCAGCACCTGCAAGGCCGAGATGATACCGTCCCCCGTCGAGGTCAGATTCAGATTGATGATATGACCGGAAGATTCACCGCCGAGTTTAAGACCCTTGTTCACCAGCATTTCCAGCACATACCGATCACCAACCCGGGCCCGGAAAAATTCCAGCGCCAGGGATCGGATTGCCTGTTCCAGACCGAGATTACTCATCAAGGTACCGACGACACCGCCATTGATCGTTGCCTGTCTGTCCCTGGCAATGATGAACAGAATTTCATCACCATCGACTACGTCGCCATGCGCATCCACCATGATCAAGCGATCCCCGTCACCATCCAGGGCAATACCAAGATCAAACCGGTTGGCCAGCACACGTTCTCTCAACATATCCGGTTTGGTAGCGCCGCAATCGTCATTGATATTCAGACCGTCGGGTTTTATGCCTATGCATAATATGTTGGCGCCCAGTTCTTCAAAGACTCTGGGTGCTATGTTATAGGCGGCGCCATGGGCGCAATCAATGACGATATTCAGGCCCTTGAAATCGGTGTTGGGATTTATCCGGCTTTTGCAGAATTCAATATAGCGCCGTGGGGCATCATTCATGCGCGTGGCCTTGCCGAGTAGACTGGAATTAACGGTGCTGAGCGGTTTTTCCAGTTCCTGCTCAATCGCCAGTTCCACGGCATCTGGCAACTTGGTGCCCTCCGCCGTAAAGAATTTTATGCCATTATCATAATAGGGATTATGGGAAGCGCTGATCACTATCCCGCCCCGGGCGCGTGTATTCCTGGTCAGAAAGGCGATGGCGGGTGTAGGCATGGGGCCCAGCAGGCGGACATCCACACCGGCGGCGGACAAGCCTGCCTCCAGCGCGGATTCAAACATGTAACCGGAGATACGGGTATCCTTACCGATTAATACCGGCCCGGTTCCGGTCTCCGCCAGCACGCGACCGCAGGCCCAACCGAGTTTCATGACAAAGTCCGGGGTTATTTCTCCGGCGTCGACACTGCCCCTGATTCCGTCCGTGCCGAAATACTTTCTTCTCGCGGTAATCGATATTTCCTCAGCTCTATCGATAAGTCCTTTTAACTTTTCACTTTTAACTTTTGTCTGTTTTATGCCGGTTTCGGCCCGCTGACTGGTGGTTTCTGGTCTGTACCGTGGTGTCCGGGTTTCGGTTCAGTATTTCCTGTATGGCCGGATATGCCGCCCCGATCTTCTTCATCCCATCCGGCCGGCGGCGGCGGACTCTTGCCAGTCATGATGGCGTCGATCTGACTAGAGTCGACGGTTTCATACTTCAGCAGCGCCTCAGCCATCAGATCCAGTTTGCTCCTGCTGTCCTTGAGGATCTGCTCAGCCTTCGCATAGTTGTTGTCGATGATCTTGCGGATCTCTTCATCGATGATATGGGCCGTTTCATCTGATATGTCCTTATGCTTGGTCACGGAATGACCGAGGAAGATCTCGCCTTCCTCCTCACTATATGTCAAGGGTCCGAGCCTCTCTGACATACCCCATCTCGTCACCATTTTGCGCGCGATATCGGTTGCCCGCTGGATATCATTACTGGCGCCGGTGGTAATCGCTTCCTTGCCGAATACCAGCTCTTCGGCAATGCGCCCGCCGAACAGGCTGCAGAGCTGGCTTTCCAGAAACTGTTTACTGTAACTAAGGCGATCTGCCTCGGGCAGGAACATGGTTACTCCCAGCGCCCGACCCCGGGGGATAATGGTTACCTTGTAGACGGGATCGTGCCCCGGCACGGAACGGCCGACGATGGCATGTCCCGATTCGTGGTAAGCGGTCAGTTTCTTTTCCTGATCACTCATCACCATCGAGCGTCTTTCCGCGCCCATCATGACCTTGTCCTTGGCCCGTTCGAAGTCATCCATCTCCACCAGTTTCTTGTTGGCGCGGGCGGCAAGCAATGCCGCTTCATTGACCAGGTTGGCCAGATCGGCGCCGGAAAAGCCCGGTGTGCCTCTGGCGATGATATTCGGCTTGACGTTATCGGCTATGGCCACCTTGCGCATATGCACTTTCAGGATTTGTTCCCGGCCGCGCACGTCCGGTAACGGCACTACCACCTGCCGATCGAACCGACCCGGCCGCAACAGGGCGGGATCCAGCACGTCGGGACGGTTGGTCGCAGCGATTACGATAACGCCTTCATTACCTTCGAAACCGTCCATCTCAACCAGTAGCTGGTTCAAGGTCTGTTCACGCTCATCATGACCACCGCCGAGGCCGGCGCCGCGATGCCGACCCACAGCATCGATTTCGTCAATAAAGATAATACACGGGGCATGTTTCTTGGCCTGCTCAAACATATCCCGGACCCGTGAAGCACCAACGCCGACGAACATCTCGACGAAATCGGAGCCGGAAATGGTGAAAAACGGCACCTTGGCCTCACCGGCAATCGCCCTGGCCAGCAAGGTCTTACCGGTACCGGGCGACCCGACCATCAGAATCCCGGTCGGAAGCTTGCCACCCAACTTCTGAAACTTGCCGGGGTCACGCAGGAACTCGACCAGCTCGGAGACCTCTTCCTTGGCCTCTTCGACACCGGCCACGTCGGCAAAGGTAATGCGGACCTGATCTTCGCCCAACAGCCGGGCCCGACTCTTACCGAATGATAAAGCGCCACGGCCGCTGCCGCCACCCTGCATCTGGCGCATGAAATAAATCCAGATACCGAGCAAGAGCAGGATCGGGAACCAGGAGATCAGGGCATGCGCCCAGAATGAGTTGCTGCTCGGTTCGGCGCCGCGAATCTCGACTTTGTTGGCCAGCAGTGTGCCGATCAAGGCATCATTGCTGGTCTCCGGATTAAAGGTAGTGACACGCGAACCGTCAAGCATCTGGCCTTTGATGATATTGCCTTCGAAGGTGACTTTCTGAACCTGGCCGGATTTGACGCTGCCCAGAAATTGCGAATAGGGGATGTCACTGACCATGGAAGACGCACCGAAATTTCTGAACACCATCATTAATACCAGGGCGATGATGACCCACAGCACCAGGTTCTTTGCCATATCGTTCACACTGTTACCTCAAATTAAGGAAACTCTGAC
>JACVQI010000104.1 GCA_015661095.1 Gammaproteobacteria bacterium | reverse complement strand
GATCTCAGTAAGTGCAGGAAAGGCTGAGGCACAAAGCCCAACATGGAACATTGGAAAAGTTGGGCTTCATTTCATTCAGCCCAACCTGCATTAACGTCGCAGGCATGAATGGGGTTCTTAGCGACTGTGCAGTATGCGTAGGTTGGGTTGAGGTACGAAGCCCAACAGGGAGTATTAGAAAAGTTGGGCTTATTTCATTCAGCCCAACCTGCATTCTAAAAAAGATGTTTGCGTATCGTCGCTTCATCCATGGTGACCAGATTCTTATTAAGCTGGCGCACTATGTGGTGTTTAGCCGTTGCATCAAGTTTTTTACGTAACTGGCCAAGGAAATGCGGCGCCGCCGCGATATAGAGTCGCTCCAGATTATTGTTTCTGCATTCGGCGTTTATATAACCGGCGAGTTGTTCCGCAAAGATGAGTGCTTGATGTTCTTTAACGTCCAGGGGATCTACCATTGCATGGCGGCTCTGGCCATGACTATCGAAACTTCTGCCTGGGAGGTCGGAAGTCAGTTCATGTGTGTGGGCGCGGCTTTCCGGATGCACCATGTCTTTTATTTCAGTCAGCGGCTTCCCAGGATTCTCCATCTCGAAGATCCTGGCGCGGCTGCTTTCGGCGACTATGACCAGTGATGAGCACATAAACTCTAATCTTTTAATGCCTCCTTAGTCTAAGCATAGGAAACCCATGTGATTTCGCTTTGATCTGTATCAAGCCCGGTCTTGCGATATATTGACCAGTTAATTTGTCCAAAGTTCAGCATTTCGCATGCTACAATATCGGTTCAGGATGACGGCTGCGGCAGGGATATATTTCTTCTTAAATTAAGACTTCAATACTCATGAATAACAAAGCCTTCAGTAATTTAATATTATCCGTAGTACTGCTTGCCGGTACGCTCGCGTGCGCGGGGCAAACCACTCAGACAGCGACTGCGCGGCAGTCCCTGCAATTTATCGTCATTGGCGACTGGGGCATGCAGGGCGATGCCACACAGGTAAAGATAGCTCAACAGATGGAGCAAGTGGCGGCCACGCATACTATCGATTTCATCGTGACGACCGGTGATAACTTCTATCCCTTCGGTGTCAAGAGCGTTGATGATCCCGCCTGGCAGAAGAATTACGAAGCCGTTTATGCGCTGCCGCACCTCAAGGATATCCCCTGGTATGTCACGCTCGGTAATCATGATTATTTTGGAGAGTTTCAGGCAGAAATCGATTATGCGAAAAAAAATCCGCGCTGGATCCTGCCGGCTAACTATCACACCAGGGATTTCACGCTCAACGATAAACTGCTGGCGCGCCTGTTATTCGTCGACTCCAACCCCTATTTAAAGGAATATCTGGCCCGCCCGGACCTGTATCATCATGTCGACAAACAGGACACGGCTGCCCAGACGGCCTGGATGGAAAAAACACTGAATGATGACAAGCCGGTGTGGAAACTGATATTTGCCCATCACCCACTCTACAGCTCCGGCGAGCATGGCGATACCGTCGAACTGATACAGGCCTGGACAGGGTTTTTCAAGCAATATCACGTCAATGCCTATTTCGCCGGTCATGATCATCACCTGGAACATATAAATCCGGAAGACGGCACGCATTACTTTATTTCTGGCGGCGGCGGCGCCTTGACGCGGCATGTCGGGCAGGGTCCACATTCATTGTTCAGCGTGCAGAGTCACGGGTTTACCCATGTGACCCTCGATGCAGCCTGCATGTGGGTCCGGTTTATCGATGCCGAGGGTGCGGAATTGTATCAAACGGCCATAGCCGCGACTCCGGAAACGTCGTGCGCTCCGACTGTTCACTAGTCGCTGAGATTTCAGTAGTGGTCGGGTTCGCTATTTCGGTGATAACTACGCGATGGCTGAACCGGTTGTAAAGCAAAAGCTGCTCGCCGGACTGCAACAAATTCTGCCACGGGAGTTTATCCTCAACAGTGAAGAGCAATTGCGGCCGTTTGAATGCGATGGCCTGCCGGTGTACCGGCAAACGCCGCTGCTGGCGGTCCTGCCGGGCAATGCCGATGAGGTCAAGGCCATCATCAAACTCTGTTATGAATTGCGGGTCCCGATAGTCACCCGTGGCGCCGGAACAGGATTATCGGCTGGCGCCTTACCCCATACCGAGGGCCTATTACTGGTCATGACCCGTCTGAACCGGATCCTGGCCATCGATCCCGATAACCGGACCGCAACCGTTCAAGCCGGCGTCCGGAATCTGGCCATTTCAGAGGCTGTGGCGCCATTCGGTTTATTCTACGCCCCGGATCCTTCATCCCAGATCGCCTGTTCCATCGGCGGGAATATTGCTGAAAATGCCGGTGGTGTGCATTGCCTGAAATACGGTTTGACCGTCCATAACGTCCTGCAATTGAAAGTCATCTCGGTCAACGGTGCTGAACTCCTGCTGGGTGGCAGCGGGCTGGACAGCGCCGGGTTTAATCTCCAGGCCCTGCTCATTGGATCGGAAGGTATGCTGGGAGTCGTGACGGAGGTCACTGTCAGACTGTTACCCAGGCCACAAACCGTCAGGGCCGTACTGGCCGCCTTCACTTCCATAGACCAGGCCGGACAGGCGGTGAGCAATATCATCGCTGCCGGTATTATCCCCGCCGGCCTGGAGTTGATGGACACTCTTGCGATCTGTGCCGCGGAAGATTATGCAGGGGCCGGATATCCACGCGACGCCGCGGCCATCCTGTTACTGGAACTGGACGGAGGCGAGGCAACCGTGACGGAGCAGATGGATCTCGTTCGCGCTATTCTGAACAGTTCCGGCGCCAGTTCCCTGCGCATTGCCCGGGACGAAACGGAGCGTTTGCGCTTCTGGCATGGCCGGAAAAACGCCTTCCCGGCCGTGGGCCGGCTCGCACCGGATTATTACTGCATGGATGGCACCATCCCGCGCGGCGCCCTGGCGGAAGTCCTGTCCTATATCAGCCAGCTGTCCCGGGAATACGGTCTGCGAGTCGCCAATGTTTTTCATGCCGGGGACGGCAATCTGCACCCACTGATTCTGTTCGACGCCAATATTCCCGGCCAACTGCAACTGGTGGAGGAAATGGGCGGGCGCATTCTGGCCAAGTGCATCGCCGTGGGTGGCACCATCACCGGCGAGCATGGCGTGGGGCTGGAAAAGATCCGGCAGATGCCGTTGCAGTTCAGTGATGCCGAGATCAGCCAGTTCCATGCCGTCAAGCAGGCCCTCGACCCGGTGGACCTGCTCAATCCCGGCAAGAATATTCCCCTGTTGAAACACTGCCAGGAATACCGGGCGCTGGCTACAACCGTGGCATCTAACCGGCCATTGCCGCATGACTGACAACGGGCAGATATTGCAGCAGCAGGTACAGGCGGCCTATGCCGACAGGCAACCGCTGTGCGTACAGGGGAGCGGTAGCAAAAACTTTTACGGGCACCCGGTCACGGCAACGCTATTGGATACCTCCACACACACCGGTATCGTCAGCTACGAGCCAACGGAACTGGTGTTGACCGCGCGGGCCGGCACACGCTTGACTGAGATCGAGGCCGCGCTCACCGAACACGGGCAAATGCTGGGCTGTGAAGCGCCGCATTTCGGTCCTAATGCGACTTTTGGCGGCATGATCGCGGCCGGATTGTCCGGACCGCGCCGGCCCTTTGCCGGCAGCGTCAGCGATCTGATACTCGGCTGCCGGATACTCAACGGCAAAGGCGAGATACTGAAATTCGGCGGCAAGGTCATGAAGAATGTCGCCGGTTACGATATTTCCAGATTACTGGCCGGGTCACTCGGTTGTCTCGCCGTGATCCTGGAAGCCACGGTCAAACTGTTACCCAGACACACGGCGGAACGGACTTTTCGTTTTGGCATCGCCCCGGACAAGGCGATGGCGTTCGTCAACAAACTCACCGCCATGGGTTATCCGGTATCAGCCACCAGTCATGATAGGCAGCACCTGGTGGTGCGCTTTTCCGCCGGGGCAGGTGAGATCGGCAGCCTGGCCGATCGACTCCGGCAGCAATTTGATTTCATTGAACATGCGGAAGAAACTAACGACGATTACTGGCTGGCGGTACGGGAACAACAGATTGAATTTTTCACGGATGCCCATACCCTATGGCGGCTTTCCCTGGCGCCTGCGGTAAAACACAATTTGCCGGGAGTGGAATTCGTAGAATGGAATGGTGCATTACGGTGGTTAAAGACTGATGCTGCGCCGGCAAAGGTATTCGATCGTCTGGCTCATATCAATGGCGCCGCCACCTTGTTCCGAAGCGAACCGGCGGCAAACGCGGATGCGCGCTTTCAACCGTTAGCGCCGGCTCTGCAGCACTGGCACCGGCAATTGAAACTGGCTTTTGATCCCGCCGGCATCCTCAATCCCGGCAGAATGTATCAGGATCTCTGATGCAGACCTTCTTCAACAACGAATATTTACAGACCAAACAGGGCAGGGAGGCCGACCGGATACTGCGCTCCTGCGTCCACTGCGGCTTCTGCACCGCCACCTGTCCGACCTTCCTGCTGACGGGCAACGAACTCGACAGCCCGCGCGGGCGCATCTATCTGATCAAGACCATGCTGGAAGGCAACAACGTGAGCCGCATCACCCAGACTCATCTCGATCGCTGCCTGACCTGCCAATCCTGCGAGACCGCCTGTCCCTCCGGCGTACAGTATCACCGGCTGCTGGATCTCGGCCGTAACCACATCGAACAAAGGATCGGACGTTCACCGCTGGCCGCCATCCAACGATTTATCATGCGCAAGCTGTTCACCACTGGCTGGTTGTTCGCGAGTGCCTTAGGGCTGGGCCGGCTGTTCCGGCCATTGCTGCCGACAGCGTTGAAAAAACAGATTCCACCCATGGTGAATCCCGGAAAATGGCCGGATTTTCAAGGACCACGCCGGATGCTGCTTTTGAATGGCTGTGTTCAGAACCACCTGTCCCCCAATACCAATGCCGCTGCAGCCAGAGTATTGAGCAGACTCGGCATCCAGGTCATCACCATGGCGGAGGAGGGCTGTTGTGGCGCCGTGAGTTATCACCTGAATGCTCAGGAGGAAGGGTTGGCCCAGGCGCGGCGGCAAGTCGACCGGTTGCTAGCGCATCTGGATGATGGAGTCGAGGCCATCATCAGCACCGCCAGTGGCTGCGGTAATTTTACCAAGGGTTATGTCCAACTGCTGGCACAGGATGAACACTATGCCGCCAGGGCGCAACGGCTGGCCGCGTATATCAGGGATATCAGTGAAATATTACAGGCGGAGGATTTGACCCAGCTGCAACCGGTCCGCCCACAACGCCTGGCATTCCATTGTCCCTGTTCATTGCAACATGGACAGCATCTGACTGGCGCGGTTGATTCCATTCTGAGGCAGCTCAATATCACTTTAACGGCGGTGAAAGATGCGCATTTGTGTTGCGGCTCGGCCGGAACGTATTCCATCCTGCAACCACAACTGGCGAAACAACTCCGACACAACAAGATCACTGCCCTGGAAGCGGGCAGTCCCGATGCCATCGCTACCGCCAATATCGGCTGCCAATCGTATCTGGGCATGGTGACTGACAAACCGGTCAGGCACTGGATAGAATTTGTCGATGATCTATTTATATAGCTTCACTGTTTATTGGAATGAACGGTGATCCGGATCAAACAACCCCGGCAGGGCAGTAGTTACTATATATAAGGACATTTACTACCTAGCAGGTGATTGTCCATGCCGGTTCATAACGACGATATCGCCAGAGTCTTTGAGGAGCTGGCGGATCTGCTGGAAATTGAAGCAGCGAATCCGTTCCGGGTCAGGGCTTATCGTAACGCCGCCCGCACAGTCCGGGGTTTGTCCCGGGAACTCAGTGAATGCGTAGCAGCGGGGGAGGATCTCACCAGTCTTCCGACCATCGGCAAAGACCTTGCCGCAAAAATCAAAGAGATGATTTTAACCGGCAAGGTCATGGCACTGGATAAACTCCACCAGGATGTACCCGCCAGCCTGGAGGATTTATTGCAGATTTACGGCCTGGGCCCGAAGCGAGTGCATGCGCTATATCACGAACTGGGAATAGCAAACCTGCAGCAACTGGAACAGGCAGCGCAGGCGGGCCGGTTGCGGCAACTGGCCGGTTTCGGAACGAAAACCG
Organism: Gammaproteobacteria bacterium; assembly: GCA_015661095.1. GTDB lineage: Bacteria > Pseudomonadota > Gammaproteobacteria > Eutrophobiales > Eutrophobiaceae > JACVQI01. Next base: position 3,544 of record JACVQI010000104.1, on the reverse strand, counting down.
AGCAACAGATTCTGGCAACCATTGCCACTCACCGTCGCAAATAACGGCATTACCCGGTTAATTATTCCCTGGAATTAAGCATGCTCACAATATTATTTGGAATACTGGTCGGTCTGTCACTGGGGCTGACCGGTGGGGGCGGATCCATTTTCGCCGTGCCTCTGCTCATCTTCGGACTGCACGTGGCCCCACTGCAGGCCACCACGATTTCACTGGCGGCGGTAGCTGCTACCTCGGCTTATGGCAGTCTGGTCGCCGGCTACGCGCGAATGATCGAATGGCGAGCGGCCTTGATTATGGTCGCAGCCGGGATGGCCACGGCCCCCGCAGGCGTCATATTGGCGCAGAGGGTACCGGAACAGTTCATAGTTAACGGGTTTTCCATCCTGATGCTGGTGGTGGCATTACTGTTGGCTCTGAAAGTCTGGCTGAATCCGGTAAATGCCGGTGTCGTCAGGGCGCGATTAATCGATGATCTGGAAGATGATAGCAGTGCCATTTGCCGCCTGGATGAAAACGCAGTATTAAGACTTACTGCGCCGTGTGGTGGCGCCGTGTGGTGGGGTATTATTCCTGGCTGGGGGTGTTACCGGTGTACTCAGTGGATTTTTTGGGGTGGGGGGCGGATTTTTAATTGTTCCGGCGCTGACCTTCGTCACCCAGCTTTCCATACACAGGGCCGTTGCATCATCACTTTTTATCATCTCGCTGATTGGGGTCTCCGGGGTGGTCTCGGCGTTATGGCATGGCAGGGATATACCGCTAGTACTAACGGGATTGTTCATACTCGGCGGGCTAATCGGGATGTTTCTGGGACAACGGCTCGCCCGGTCAGTGTCTGTCATTCTGTTACAGAAAGTCTTTGTCGTAATGATTGTATTGGTAGCCATCGCTACTCACTTCACTATATAAAGAGAGCATTGGTAATTACATATAAAACAATTAAATACGACTACTACTTAATGCCTAATATATTCACACTGTCCAGGTCACCGAATGTCTGATTGTAATTTAACATAATATATATTATGCGCTATATAAGGTCTGTTATAACCGCATCTGGATATAGAACAGGCTTTTAAAGTCTGGAATAACTAATTGTTTCAAAGGGTTTTTAACCTGTTGGCTACATAATATATCGTCGCTACTCCCTCGATAACAGACACCGAGCCATATTTAAATACCCTCAATGCGCCTGTTAATTGAAGTTAACTAGGATTCCTGAGCGCCAAAATAATTTTGTATGAATGAAATACATCGGTGTCATCGTCGCCTTGAGAGAATCTTACTGGCGATTCAAGCAAGGTAATTTCGTAGGAAACTAGCTAGAATGTTTGGACACTGATTAAAACTAAAACACGTTGGATACCCTGCTTCCCATTTCCATTCTGGAACAACCGGATCATGCGACTTGTGGGCCAACCTGCCTGCATGCGGTTTACCGCTACTACGGTGAGGATATTACGCTCAATGATGTGATCGCGATGACGCGAATGTTGGATACGGGTGGCACTCTGGCGGTATTACTGGCTAACAATGCGCTGGCCCGGGGTTACCGTGCCGATATCTATACTTATAATCTGCAGATGTTTGACCCAAGCTGGTTTACGGACAGTAACACCAGTATCCCGGATAAATTAAGGCAACAAGCGAAGGCTAAACAAGGTGACAGCAAGTTGCAGCAAGCCACCGCCGGTTATCTGGAATTCCTCGGCCTGGGCGGGAAACTTCGCTTCACCGATCTGACTAAGCCTCTGATACGCGGTATTATCCGTCGTAATGTGCCCGTGTTGACCGGATTGAGCGCCACTTATCTGTACCGCAGTATGCGCGAATACGGGCCAGATGACGATTACAATGATATCCAGGGCAATCCATCCGGTCACTTTGTCGTGCTGTCTGGTTATAACCGGAAAGATCGCACCGTCCTCATCGCCGATCCCCTTCTGCATAACCCGGTTGGTGGCGGTCATCTGTACACGGTAAATATTGATCGTTTGATTTGTGCCATATTACTGGGAGTTTTGACCTATGATGCTAACCTGCTGGTGATCCAGAAAGACAAATGAATGTACTTTTGATAGTAAATAACCCTAAGAACTGGCCGCTGGAAATTAGCGGCGTCCGTATCGTGTCTTCACGCGACTATCTGACTGACCCTACTTTCTCCGAGGAAAGAAATCTCAAGGTTTTTAATCTATGCCGGTCGTACCGCTATCAGTCGGCTGGTTATTATGTTTCCCTGCTGGCCGCGGCTCGTGGCCACCGTCCCATGCCGGACATTAATACCATCCAGGATCTCAAATCGCAAACCGTCGTCAAAACCCTGTCTGAAGACCTGGAAGAAAAAGTCCAGCAGGCACTGAAACATATTACCAGCACTCATTTCACCCTGAGTATCTATTTCGGCCGTAATATGGCGAAGCGTTATGACAGTTTGAGCCTGCATCTGTTTAATATCTTTGAGGCACCCCTGTTACGCGCCGAGTTCATAAAAGCCGATGAATGGGAGTTGAAATCAATCAGCACTATCGCCATTAACGATATTCCGGAAAGCCATCACGATTTTCTGGTTGAGGCCGCTTCCAATTATTTTGCCGGGCGCAAGCGCAGAATACGGCGGCGTATTGAACCCTTGTTCGATATGGCCGTATTGGTCAACCCGGATGAAAAGGAACCACCCTCCAACGAGGCAGCCATAAATCGCTTTCAGAAGGCCGCCGAAAAAATCGGGCTCGGGTTTGAATTGATCAACCGTGATGATTTTCACCGTCTGGCGGAATTCGATGCCCTCTTCATCCGGGAAACTACTGCCGTCAATCACCACACTTTCCGCTTCGCGCAGAAGGCTGCGGCGGAAGGACTGGTGGTTATCGATGATCCGGATTCGATCCTCAAATGCACCAACAAGGTTTATCTTTCGGAACTGCTGACGCGGCATGGCGTGCCAACACCCAAAACCGTGATCGTTCATAAAAACAATTACCGATCCCTCACTGATTATCTGGAACTGCCCTGTGTCCTGAAACAGCCGGACAGTGCCTTTTCCCGCGGTGTCAGCAAGGTTGAAACCCGTGAAGAACTGGAAGACACAGTCATGCAATTACTGAAACGATCGGATTTGATACTGGCCCAGGAATTTCTACCAACCACGTTTGACTGGCGTATCGGCATCATCGATCAAAGACCGCTGTACGTGTGCCGTTATCACATGGCCAGCGAGCACTGGCAGGTCATCCATCGGGATGAGCACGGTAATTACCGTGAAGGCGATACAGAAACCCTTTCTATCAGCGAGGCGCCGGATGAAGTCATCAAAACAGCGCTTAAGGCCGCCAATCTGGTCGGTAACAGCCTGTATGGAGTCGATTTAAAACAAGTCGGCAATAAATGCTACATCATTGAAGTCAATGATAACCCGGACATCTGCGCTGGCGTGGAGGATTTAATCCTTAAGGATGCCCTTTATCGCGAAATCATGGGTGTCTTCCTGAAACGCGTCAAACAACGAATGCTGCAATACGTCCAGTGAACCAGACCAGCC
>JACVQI010000103.1 GCA_015661095.1 Gammaproteobacteria bacterium | reverse complement strand
CATAGCGAAACCCGACACAATGATACTTTTATTATGGTGGGTTTCATTTCATTCAACCCACCCTACAATTCCACTCACTTACAAATGGCAAATCTATTTCGATATGATGATGCGCGCATCAACTGCCATGCAACCGTCCTTATAGGCCAGCGTCGGGTTCAGATCCACCTGTTCGATCCGGGGATGGTCGTCCAGCAACCGGCACAACGATACCAGAGCGTTGGCGATCGATTCCACATGCATACCGGCTTTACCGCGTGTGCCGCGAATCAAGGCAGCCGGGAGGGTCTCATGGACCAGTTCCTCCGCTTCGGAAACACCCATGGGTGAGAGCCGGAAGCCGACCAGCTTCATCGCTTCAACATAAATCCCCCCCAACCCGACCATGACGGCGGGCCCGAATACCTTGTCCCGTATGGCGCCGAGGATAAGTTCGGTCGTTTCAGGCATCATCTTCTGCACGAGTATCTGCGGCCGTTCAATGTGCGGCGCGACTTTATGCACGTTATCCACCAGTTGCAGGTAGGATTGCACGAACACACCGTCTGAAATCACGTCCAGTATGACGCCGCCAATGTCCGTCTTGTGGAGTATTTCGGAAGAGATCACTTTCAGCACCACCGGATACCCGATCTTTTTAGCGGCACGCAAGCCATCTTCAAGTCCCTCCACGATGCCGAACGGCGGCACTTTGATGTGGTACTGCTGGCATACCTCATAAGCCTCGGGTTCCAGGAGACTGATGCGATCCTGTTTCAGGACACGCGCCACCATTTCGGCAGACTTGGCCTTCCCCGGAATGGCGGTCTTCATTACCTCCTTGCGCTCCCGTGCGCGGTTCGCCGCCACTTTCCGGTAAGCAGCCTGTTTCGCCATATTGCCCGCCACCTTGGCAACGATATCCGGGTACTCGGTGGTCGGGAGGCTGGAATTCTCCAGCTCCAGTCGTAGTTCCATGGCCATCTGTCCGAAGGTCACCACGTTCAACAGGGGTTTCTTGTCACCCTGCTGTTCGTGGTAGGCCCTGGCGATTTCCTGGCCCAGCAGCTTTTTGTCCAGGAACGCGCTCGGCGCCAGGATCTGCAATACCATGTCGATGTTTTTATCCGCGAACAGTAATTTGAGCACCTGGTAATGCAGGTTTTCATAATGCGCCGCTGTCAGGTCGACGTAACCGTCCGGGTGACCTATGTTCGCTGCCGGGGACAGAATCTCCTTGAGCGCACTGACAGTCCCCGGGGAAAAGGCCGTCATTTTCAGGATCGACTGGGTTGAAATCTCATCGATGCATACCGTCCCCGGCCCGCCCATATGTGTCAGTACGCAAATGCGATTACCTTGCGGCACGGGCTGTTTCGCGAACATGCGCATCGTATCGTAAAACTCGGGGACACTCTTGGCGCGGATGATCCCCGCCTGCCGGAATGCGCCTTCGTAGATCGCATCGGCCCCGGCAACCGCTCCTGTGTGGGACAGGGCCGCGGTCGCCGCCACTTCACTGCGGCCGCTCTTGAGCACCACGATCGGTTTGACGGTCGCTACATCCCGGGCAACTTCAAAAAACTCGGCGGGGTTGGAGAGCCCTTCCATATAGATGCCTATGACCCGCGTCGAATCATCATCCTTCCAGTAGGTCAGCAATTCGGTCATATTGACATCGGCCATGTTGCCGATGGAAACAAACTTGTTCAGGCCAGCGAAGCCATCGACACCTGCCCAACTCAGGAACGAAACGCCGAAAGCGCCGCTTTGTGTCAGGATACTGATACCGCCCTTGGGATAGGTTGGGATATCGAAGTTGGTATTGAAACCGCTGTCCGTATCGATGACACCGAGGCAGGTTGGCCCTATCGACCTTATCACGGCGGAACGCAAAGTTTGCACCAGTTCCTTCTCCAGCGCTTTGCCCTCGCTGGTGCCAATCTCCCCAAAGCCGGCCGACATGCAAACCGCTCCCAATACATCATTGTGCTGTTTTTTTCTCTCGACCAGTTCTTTGGCGACATTCATGGTAAGCCCCGCGGACACCAGAAACACGCACATCTCCACCGGCCCCGGAATATCCAGCACGCTTTTGTAGCAGGGTAGTCCGAGTACGCTCTCCTCACGCAGATTGATCGGATAAACCTTGCCCTTGTAACCCATCGCCAGCATATTCTTGAGAGCCGTATGGCCTGGTTTTTTCGGATCAGAAGATGCGCCGACCACGGCGACACTCTTCGGTTTAAATAATGCATTAAATGATGCTACGTTTTGCACGGGGTTTCTCCTCGAACCGAATGGATAATTTTCTTTGTCACTCTGATTATTCGTGAATTACGGAATATCGTTTTTGCTGTATATCAACTTTTACCGTTAACCATGACCATACCAGCTACACATCGCTGCCGGGAAATGCAACAAGTTCCCATTCATGGTGTGTTTGTCTGTTGCCAGTGCTGCCAGCCTTTTTCCGTCAACAAGGCATGCAGGGAAAAATCCAGTCCCTGTTCGATGTAGTAATCGATATCGTGATTCCTGGAAAGTTGCCAGTGTTTCAGCGCCCAGGCATGGGCGTACATGACCAATTGGTAGGTGGCGAGTTCGCTGTCTACCGGTCGAAACAGTCCCGCATGAATACATGCCTCGACACAATCAATAATCATCTTGTTGGTTTCCCGTTCGGCTTCCTTGACGCTGGCTCTTCTGTCGCGTGACAGGGATTTGCTGGAGCGATAGGCAAGGATAGTGGCGTCACGGCGGGCATCAACAACCCGGCAATAAGCCTTGAAGGCGGCGCAATATTGCTGCAGCGGATCATCTATCCCCGCAATGGCCAACGGGATCATCTGTTTATAGGATTCCAGCACATCCAGTATGGACAACAGCAGCAGGTCTTCCTTGTCACGCACGTACTGATAGATCAGACCCGGGCTGACGCCGGCCCATTTCGCCACATCCTGTACCGTGGTTTTATAATAGCCCTGTGTGGAAAATAGCTGTACCGCACCGGCCACGATCTGCGCGCGGCGTTGCTTGACAAGTTTTTCATCCATCACCTGTGACTTGACGTCTATAATGTGGTCGTCATAACTCATGCTTCTATATCAAATCCGAACGAATCGTAATTAGAACCTATCTCAATATTAAGAATATTCTGTTTAAACATCAGATTTAAAAGCGCCGTCATTCCGGCGAATGCCGGTATCCCCTTCCCCCTTCCGGGGGGAAGGTAGGATGGGTGTATCATTGTTTACTGGATGCCGGGACAAGCCCGGCATGACAAAATATTTAGTGTCGTAACGCATTTTTGATTTTGAGATAGGTTGTAGTCAGGCGCATTCAACATCAGCACTGGCCATTTTACGCAATACAAATTTCTGCACCTTGCCGCTGGGGGTTTTGGGTACCTCATGAACTATTTCCAGGCGCTCTGGCAGGTATTGCCGTGCCAGTTCTCTTTTACTCAAATAGTCCGTCATTTCTTTTAATGACATGGTCTTGCCGGGATGGAGGACCACAAAGGCGCAGGCCCTTTCGCCCAGTCTGAGATCAGGCATGCCTACCAGGGCCACCTCCCGGACTTGCGGCATTTCGTAGATGAGTGCTTCCACTTCCACCACCGGTATATTTTCCCCGCCGCGGATGATGATGTCCTTGTCCCGGGCGACAATGCTGATATAACCCGCTTCATTCATGCGCGCCAGATCGCCGGTATCGAACCAGCCTTGCTGGTCCACTTCATACAGATCGGGCCGCTTGAAATATCCGACAAACAATGACGAGCCGCGATACTGTAACTTACCCTCCGCTCCTCTGGGCACTTCATTATTATGCTCGTCAACCACCCGCACCTCGGCATGAGGCAGGGCAATACCGTCACTCTCCACGCTGTGTTGTTCCTGTGCCGGGGAATTACAGGTTGCCAGGGTTGTTTCAGTCATCCCCCAGCCGGTCGCGATGCTGGCATGCAGGATCGCTTTGGCCTCCGTAACGAGTGCCCGCGGGATGGGCCCGCCTGAAAGCATAAACAATCTGAAATGACTGAGGTCATGTTGCTTCAGAACCGGGACATTAATAAGGTCCATCAGGAATGGTGGCGCGGCAAATATAAAACTGACACGGTAGCGCTCCATCAACTCAACTGCCTTTTTCGGATCCCAGATATCCATCATGATCAACGGCACACCCAGATAAGTGGACATGACGATGCCATAGACAAACCCGATACTATGGGCGAACGGCGAAGGCATGAATATCACCTCGTTCCCGGTCAATCCCAGCCGTTCCTGCACTGCTGCAATACCGCTCAGTAAGGTGTTGGAGCTGTGCATCACACCTTTCGGTTCGCCGGTTGTGCCTGAAGTGAACATAATTTTGGCAATGTCGTCAGGCTGTAATTGGGTCGTTAACTGTGCGCCGGCATCGTCCTCTTGCTCCCATGCTGCAAATGCGTGCTCACCTTCACCATCGATCACCAGCAGGTGTTGCAGCTTAGGGCAGGAATCGAGTAGTTGCTTGGCCAGCGCTTCGTGATCAAATTTTCTGAAACACCTGGGCACTACTAATAATTTTGCCTGCGCCCGGTTAACCATAAATTCCATTTCCCTGGCCCGAAATATAGGCATAAGCGGATTGCTGACAGCCCCGATCCGGATACAGGCCAGATGAATGGCAACGAATTGCCAGCAGTTAGGTAATTGAAATGCCACAACATCACCTTTGTTAATACCCAGACGCATGAACTGTCTGGCGATTTGGTGTACGCGTTGGTTCAGCTGTGCATAACTGAGGGAAATTTCTTCACCTGTCTCCATCCGGTATGCAGCCAGCGCCAGTGATTCAGGTCGCTGACGCAGGGTGTCATCGAAGTAATCGGTTAACACACGATTGGGCCAAAAACCCAATTCCCGCTCGCGCGCCAATCGCTCCGGGCCCAGATAGGTCCCTTTCTCTTCATCGGATAACTGCTTATAACCGTCGTGATATAACTTCGATCCAGTCATTTCGACTTTTCCAGAAAGGCCTTGATACGCCTTTTGGTTTCCGCGTTATCATGCAATTTTCTGGTCTCCGTTAATTCCAGTTCATACCCGTTAATGGAATCTTCTCGAGACGCGGCGAGACAGCGCTTGTTCGCCGCCAGCGCCGCCGCTGGCAAACCAGCCAGCCGCTGCACCTGCTGTTCTGCGAAAGCAGGCAATGCCTCCCGTGGCGCCGACCAGTGCACCAGTCCGATGCGGGCCGCTTCCCGACCATCCACCACTTCCGCGCCGAGGATCAGCCGCCGGGCCATGGCTTCACCAACGATGCGCGGCATACGCTGGGTTCCACCTGCCGCGGGCAATAGCCCGAGATTCGCTTCCGGCAAGCCGAGTTTTGCTTCATTTGCAGCGATACGCAGATCGCACGCCAGGGCCAGTTCAAAACCACCACCCAACGCCGCCCCACCCAGTTCCGCGACACTCACCACGTCCGCATTTTCCAGTCTGAAAAATACCTGCTGGATATTGCGCACGATTTCGATCATCCGATCACAACCCGCCGGCGTGGCCAGGAGTTCCCGCATCATGGCCAGGTCAGCGCCAGCACAAAAAACCTTCTGGGCGCTGCGCAGATGCAGCACGGCTACATCCCTGTTTGCCTCGACCTCATCCAGGATTTCACTCAGGCGTTCCGTCATGGTGTCGCTAAGCGCATTCACCGGCGGACGGTTCAGCGTCACGGTCGCGATTTGCTTATCGATGTTCAGTTCAATCATCGGGTCCTCCAAAGCATGCTCAATTCACCTGCGACGGCATCTGAATTTCTGGGTTTGTTTTGTAGCGGCGCCGGCTGGATCCAGGCCAAAAGACTGGCAGAGTCCCGGATTAATCTGTGGTGTACATCATGTCGCATCGGAGAGTCCCTTCATGACCTCTCCGGCGATGATCAACTTCTGGACCTCGCTGGTACCTTCATAGATCCGCAGCGAGCGTATCTCCCGATACAGGTTTTCGACGGTGTTCCCGGACACTACGCCCAGACCGCCGAACAACTGTACCGCCTGATCGATAACCTGCTGCGCCTCATCCGTCGCGAATAGTTTCGCCATCGATGCCTCCCGGGTCACACGCCCGCGGATATCACGATCCTTGGTCCAGGCCGCCCGGTAAATCAGCAGGGCGGCGGCATCGATACTCACCGCCATATCGGCGATTTTGACTTGCGTCAGTTGATAGTCACTGAGGGGTTTGCCGAATACCTGGCGTTGCCGGATGCGGCGCAGGGCCTCATCCATGGCGCGGCGGGCGAAGCCCAGCGCGGCGGCGCCGACCGTTGCGCGGAATACATCCAGTGTGCCCATGGCGATCTTGAACCCCTCGCCCGGCTTGCCGATCAGTTGTCCGGCCGGGATGCGGCATTGCTCGAACTTCAGCGTGCCCAGCGGATGCGGCGCATTCACTGTGATCCGTTCGGACACCCGCAATCCCGGTGTACCCGCCTCGACGATGAACGCGGACAAGCCCTTGGTACCCGGTCCTTCCCCGGTGCGGGCAAACACCGTGTATTGGTCGGCGATCCCGGCATTCGAGATCCAGGTCTTGATACCGTTCAGAACATAATGATCGCCGCTCTTGCTGGCACTGGTGGTCATGGCGCCAACATCGGAGCCGGCCTCCGGTTCGGAAATGGCGAAGGCGGCAATGGCCTTGCCGGCCGCGACCGGCGGCAGATAGCAGCGGCGTTGTTCGGCATTGGCATAGAGCGAGATCGGACCGCTGCCCAGGATCTCGCGCGCCAGACACAGGCTGCGGACACTGAATTTAAAACCGCCGGCGTGCTCATCCGGAACCGTATAGCGCAGCCAGCCAGCATCACCGAGCAGACGGATCAGCTGCCGGCAGTGCGCATCGATAGCGGCGTGGTCATGATCGGGTTCAGGCAGCGGCGCGATGTGTTGCGCCGCGAACTGCCGCAGGTCTCTGGCCAGGACTCGATGTTCGTCATCGAGAAACGGCCAATCCAGAAAAGTACTGTCTACCATGGTAAAGAGTCGTCCGGTTTAATTACCTTCAAACACCGGTTTCTCTTTGGCGACAAACGCCCGATAGGCGCGTTTGAAATCCTCAGTCTGCATGCAGATGGCCTGGGCTTCGGCCTCGATCTCCAGGGCCTGTTCGATACTGACGTCCCATTCCTGATGCAGACACTTCTTGGTCATGGCATGGGCAAAGGTCGGACCGACAGCCAGTTTATGCGCGAATTTCTGGGCATTCTCCAATACCTGACCAGCCGGGAATAATTGACTATAAAAGCCCCAGTCGAACCCTTCCTTGGCAGTCATGGCGCGGCCGAAATAGAGCAACTCCGAAGCCCGCCCCTGACCAATGATACGCGGCAGGATAGAGCAGGCCGCCATGTCGCAGCCGGCCAGACCAACGCGGACAAACAGAAACGCCGTGGAGCAATCCTCTGAGCCGTAACGGATATCGCTGGCCATGGCGATGATCGCACCCGCCCCGGCACAGATGCCTTCCACCGCCGAGACGATCGGTTGCGGACAATTGCGCATCTCCTTGACCAGATTACCGGTCATGCGGGTAAAGTCCAGCAAGCCGCCCATATCCATTTTGGTCAACGGCCCGATGATGTCATGGACGTCGCCACCGGAACAGAAGTTACCGCCAGCGCCGGTGAATACCACCACTTTCACGTCATCGCAATACTGCAATTTATGAAAGGTGTCACGCAGCTCGGCATAGCTTTCCATGGTCAGCGGATTTTTCCGCTCCGGCCGGTTGAGGGTGATGGTTGCAACCTTGTCTTTGACTTCCCATTTGAAATGCTGGGGTTTCAGCTCAGCGCCTTTGAGTTTATACATAATGATTTACTCCGATATATTAAGATTGAGAATTTGATAATCGCACTAACCGGGGATCACCAGGCCGCCATTGACACTCAACACCTGGCCGGTGATAAAACTCGCCTCGTCGCTGCTGAAAAAGACAACGGCGTCCGCGACTTCCTCGGGTTTGGCGAGGCGACGCATGGGCGTCACCCGGATGAATGCTTCCTGATGCTTCTCCGGCACCGCGGCCAATAATGGCGTATCGGTGGGACCGGGACAGACGCTATTTACATTGATATTATAGCGGGCCACTTCCCGGGCCAGACTTTTGCAGAAAGCAATGGCGCCACCTTTGGCGGCGGCATAAACTGTTTCCCCCATACTACCAACCCGTCCGGCATCGCTGGACACGACTACAACCTTGCCGCTGTTACGCTCTATCATGCCCTCGATAAAAGCGCGGGTCAGCATGATCGGTCCCATCAGATTCAGGGCCATGACCTTTTCCCAGAAATCCGGGGTATTCTCGATGAAGGGTTGAATCTTGCCCCAACCGGCGACATTCGCCAGAATATCGACCTGCGGTTTCTTGGCCGTTACCTGCTGCTTGAAGGCGTTGATCGAATCACTGGAGGTTACATCGAGATGGATAAAATCCGCCTGCTTGCCCGTGCCACGGATCTCTGCCGCGACTTTGGCCCCAGCCTCGTCATTGATATCCGCCAGAAAAACATGGGCGCCTTCTCTGGCCATGGCCTGGGCGGTCGCCTTGCCGATACCGGAAGCCGCGCCTGTTACGATGGCAACTTTATTAGCTAGTTTCATTACGATTTCTCCCATTAAGATAAGGTCAAATTGCTGTCAGCCGCACTGGCAATGCAGCCGGCAAATAAAAGGTATTTATAGCTATAAAATATTGCAACTAATTGTTTTTTAAATATTATTATTAATTGAATGGCTATTCATTCAGTGAATAGATTAAAGCATTCCTGGCAGTAGTTTTTGATTCAAATCAAAAGCCCCGCAAGTTAAGCAATGAATCGAGTGAGCACCGGAGACCAGGGTCGACTGCCATCGCTTGCAGTCGATGGAGTACTGTCATACTGTCGCTGCTGTTGTATTCATTCACGATCACTCAACACGCGGCATAACCTGAAAAGATTGAGGAGACGATTATGGCCAACAACCCACCTATCATTCATATCGATGCAATTGAACGGACCGCTTTCGGTCAGGGTGACGAATTCGCCGCACGCATGGGCCGGCTCGGTCCGGTACTGGGTATGGAGAAAATGGGTTGCACCCTGGTGGAACTGGAGCCCGGCAAAAAAGCCTGGCCCTATCATCTGCACTACGGCGCTGAAGAGCTATTCATTATTCTCGAGGGCAGTGGCAGCCTGCGCTATAACGACCAGCAGCATGACATCAAGGCCGGAGATATTATCTTTACACCGCCCGGGGATAACACGGCCCACCAGATCATCAACACCTCCACTGCCCTGCTCCGTTACCTGGCACTGAGTACCATGGAGACACCGGAGTTGTGTTATTACCCGGACTCGGGCAAGTACGGCGCCTATTCCTTCACGCCCGGTGGCCCCAGAAAGGCCTTCATCGCCCACGAGGATAGCGCTGCTCAGTACTGGGATGGCGAAGTCGAAAAATAAGCTTTGTTGAAAAATCCATCGACCTGCGTTCTCGCTCATTCAAACGCCGGTCCCTGGCCGCGCAGATCTGTCGTTAATAATATATCCGTACAACGGCATTGAACCTTAAAATCCAGCGATTGATCCGCAAAATTCACTCCTTATGCTTTCAAAGCCAGTAACGTGTGTTATATAGTTGAGCCATGACGAATACCAGCCGCCACATTCAATTGATGGACACCACCCTGCGGGATGGCGAACAGACCCAGGGCGTTTCCTTTACGCCCGATGAAAAGGTGAATATCGCCAAGGCCCTGTTGAAAAGGCTGGGGGTCGACCGTATCGAAGTTGCCTCGGCCAAGGTCTCGGAAGGGGAAAAGGAAGCAGTCTCGGAAATCAACCGCTGGGCCGCCGCCGAGGGTTACCTGGAACGAGTGGAAGTGCTGGGTTTCGTCGATCACAAACGCAGCGTCGACTGGATCGTCAAAACCGGCGGCAAAACCCTGAACCTGCTGACCAAGGGCAGCGAGAATCACTGCCGCACCCAGCTTAACAAAACCCTGACGGAACACGTCGCCGACATCCATAAGACTGTCAAATATGCCCTGGATCAGGGCCTGAAGGTCAACATGTACCTGGAAGACTGGTCCAATGGTTACCGTGACAATCCGCTATACGTCCTCAGCTTGATGGATGCGATGCGGGATTACGGCATCAATCGCTTCCTGCTGCCCGATACCCTGGGCGTGCTGGGACCGGATGAAGTCTATGACGGCATCAAGGATATGGTCACACGTTACCCGGAGCGGAATTTCGACTTCCACCCGCATAACGATTACGGTCTGGCGACGGCCAATGTCATGGCAGCGGTCCGAGCTGGAGCCACCGGCATCCACTGCACCATCAATTGCCTGGGCGAACGCGCCGGCAATGCCTCCCTGGCTGAAGTCGCGGTCGTCCTCAAGGACAAACTGGGTATGCAACTCTCCATTAATGAACAACATATCCTGGATCTCAGCACCATGGTGGAAAACTTCTCGGGCAAATGGGTATCCGGCAACATGCCGGTCGTCGGCTCGGATGTGTTCACCCAGACCGCTGGCATCCATGCCGACGGCGATCACAAGGGCGGATTGTATGAAAGCAATCTGCGGCCGGAACGGTTCGACCGTAAACGTGTTTATGCATTAGGGAAAATGAGCGGTAAGGCATCATTGTTGAAAAACCTGGAAGCCCTGGACCTCAGCCTGAGCGAGGAGATCCAGGACAAGGTGTTAAAGCGCATTGTCAAACTTGGCGACTCGAAACAGACCATTACACCCGAGGACCTGCCGTTTATCATCGCGGATGTCATGGAAAGCAGGGATTATCATCACATCAAATTGTTGAACTGCTCCATCACCAGCAGCCTGGATCTGGAATCGACCGTAAGTGTGCAGGTGGAAATCAAGGGCGAGACGCATAAGGCGACTGGCACCGGCACCGGCGGTTTCGACGCATTCATCCATGCCGCTAATAAGATACTGGCGAAGTACGATTATAAATTACCAAAACTGGAAGATTACGAAGTCCGCATCCCCAAGGGCGGCGAAACCAACGCGCTGACTGAATGTATCATCACCTGGAAAGCAGGCAATAAAAACCTGAAAACCCGTGGTGTCCACGCCAACCAGGTGTTCGCCGCGATCCTGGCCGCCCTGCGACTCATCAATCTGCAACTGCACGAACGGGAAACCGGAACTGTTAATTGAGCGAGGCGGGTGCAGGATGCGAAAACTGTCTCAAATTACAGACTTTATAGCCATATCCAGTATTGGGGCACAGGTAAATCTTCAGGGCACCCAGGATTTGCGACATACTTCTCATTAGTCAATGAAACGCGGGATTATACTTACTCTATATGTAGCAATATCCTGATCATATTTTATTTATTTAGATTTTAGTAATCCCTGATGTTTATCAGATACACAGATGAGAGGTACCT
>JACVQI010000102.1 GCA_015661095.1 Gammaproteobacteria bacterium | reverse complement strand
CATGCCCAATACCAACGATCTGAAGAATACTGAAGCCAGCAGCAGAGGTAAATTACTTAAGATCGCCAGAATTCTTTCTGCTGTCAGTATTGTTCTGATCATCATCTATCATATCCAGGCCGGCAGGGTACAACCAATCCCGCGACACCCGGTATTTGAGCATCAGCGGCCGCTGGTACTGGCGCACCGGGGCGGCCGGGGGCTCTGGCCGGAAAATACGCTGTATGCCTTCCGGCACGCAGTCACGCTTGGGGCCGATGCCCTGGACTTCGACATACACAGCCTGAACGACGGTGCGCTGGTAGTGTTGCATGATGACACTGTGGACCGTACCACCGATGGCCGTGGTAATGTTCGGGATTTCGCCCTGGCGGAGTTGCAAAAGCTGGACGCCGGTTACCACTGGACCACGGATGACGGACAAAGCTATCCCTACCGTGGCCAGGGCATCGCCATCCCGACCCTGGTTGAAGTCTTTACGGAATTCCCGCAAACGCGCATGAACATTGAAATCAAACAACCCAATCCCGATACCACCACGGTACTCTGCCGTCTGATCCATGACCACGGCTTACAGGATAAAGTGGTGATCGCATCCTTCAGTTCCAAAGTGATGCAGGAGTTCCGCCAGCGCTGTCCTGATGTCGCCACTGCCGCGGCGGCGGGGGAAGCCTGGCCGTTTTATATACTCACCTGGCTGCACCTGGGCCGGATTTATCATCCGGATGCTGAGACGATGCAGGTACCCGCCTTCCGTAATGACAGATTATTGTTGGACCACAACTTCATCGGCATGGCCCACACACATAACATGGAGGTCTATGCCTGGACCATCAACGATGTGAAGGAAATGGAAACTTTGCTCCAGCTGGGCGTGAACGGGATTATTACCGATTATCCGGACAGACTCCTGGAATTGACGAACAGAAAAGATGCATCTGAGAAGTGAGTAAATAGGGGATTAGGCTGAAGGCTGAAGGTCAAATGCCTAAAAACCTTATTCCCTTAAGACTTCAGTCTATCCACCTTCAGTCTTCTCACTCATATCTAAGGGCATCGATGGGATCCAGGCGTGAGGCCTTGCGCGCCGGATAGTAGCCGAAGAATATTCCGATACAGGCTGCGGTGGTGATGGCGATCATGGTCGCCGTCAGACTGATGGAGATGGGCCATTCCGTCAGCACACCGATAAATTTAGCCATACCTACGCCAAAGCCCACGCCAAACAGGCTGCCGATGAAGCACAGCGTTACCGCCTCTATCAGAAATTGACTGAGTATATCCCTTCGGCGCGCTCCCACCGCCAGCCGCAGACCGATTTCCTTGGTACGTTCGGTGACCGACACCAGCATGATATTCATGATGCTGATTCCGCCGACGACCAGGGATATGGCGGCGCTTGCCGCCAGTAACATCCCCAGGGTGTTGGAAGTTTCATTGCGAGTGCGGATCATTTCCGCGATATTGCGGACGTTGAAGTTATTGTCGGCTTCCGGCGCCAGTTTACGAAGATTGCGGATGAATTCCTCAAGGTCCGATTCGGCCGTTTCCATGTTCGCGTCGCTTCTGATAGCGAAAGACATGGTGCCTACTTCATCGGCAACCGTTCTCGAGGTGCGGCCGCTGACCCGCTGACGGGCGGTGTTGATCGGGATCAGGATGACGTTGTCCTGATCGCCGCCCCAGGCAGCCTGGCCTTTTTCTTCCAGCGTGCCGATAATCGTAAACGGCACATTATTTATCCGAATCTGTTCATTAATGGGCGAGGCGCCGTCGAATAATTCTTCAACGATGGTTTGTCCGACGACGGCCACTTTCGCCGCGGTCCGAACTTCCCGATCATCGAAACAACGGCCTTCCTCGATGACCCAACCCCTGACATAGGGATAGTCGGCATGCACGCCGTTAATACTGGACTGCCAGTTTCTGTTGCCAGAAACGACGGTAGCCATGGCATCGATGCTGCCGGATGAGCCCTCGATAAAATCAAATTGTTCGGTAATTGATTTCAGGTCATTTTCTGAAAACGGTTCGTCGGTTCCCGTTTCCGAGCGCCTGCCGCCCCAACGCCCTGCTCCGGAATTGATGATCAGCATATTGGTGCCGAGATTGCCGATCATTTTATCGACTTCTTTCTGGGCGCCACTGGAAATGGCGACCATGACGATGACCGAGGCAATGCCGATAATGATGCCGAGCATGGTCAGAAAGCTGCGCAAGGCATTCAGCCGCAGGGCGACAAAGGCGACCTTGATACTGTTCCAGAAAGTCATGCGACGACCCAATGATGATCTTTATATTTACGGTCATCGACCAGATGACCATCCCGGAACAACAGGCGCCGTCGTGTGGCCTCGGCGACCTCCGGTTCATGGGTGACGATGATGATGGTGATTCCAGTATCGTTGAGTTCCTGAAATAACCTCAAGATTTCCTCAGAGGTATGCGTATCCAGAGCGCCAGTGGGTTCATCAGCCAGGATCATGTCCGGTGCGTTGACCAGCGCCCGGGCGATAGCCACGCGCTGTTGTTGTCCTCCGGATAATTGCGTGGGTTGGTGATCCAGGCGATCCTGCAGGCCGACCCGGGTCAGACATTCCCTGGCGCGATCCTCCGCGTTATAACGATGGTCGCGCGAATAGAGTAACGGCAATTTGACGTTTTCCAGTGCCGTGGTCCGCGGCAGCAGATTGAATTGTTGAAAGACGAAGCCGATCCGGGTATTGCGGAACGAGGAATAACCGTCAGCATCCAGCCTGCTCAGGTTCTGACCGTTGATGATCAGGTCGCCGCTGGTCGGCTTGTCCAATGCGCCGATAAGGTTCATGAGGGTGGATTTACCGGAACCGGACGGCCCCATGATGGAAATGAATTCGCCTGCCTCGATTTCGAAGCTGACGTTGTCCAGGGCATGGACGATCTCGCCTCCCATCCGGTACTCCTTGCACAAATTCCGGGTTGAGACCAGCGGGTTCCGGTGGGAATCACCGGCGGTATTGACGGAATTATCCATCATCCTGGGTTTTTTTCTCGCGTATCCGCGTAATGACGACCGTGCCTGGTTCCAGATCCGTATCGAGGATCTCGGTATACTCATCGTCGCTGATCCCCAACATTACCGGCCGCTGTTGCGGCTCATCATCTTCGGTTTGTAACCAGATTTCGCCGTGTCTGGCATTGCGGCTGCTGTCGTTACTCTTGCGGTACACTTCCATCTGCTCCGGTGTCAGGTGTTGCTGCAGGACGCGTTCGATCATGTTATCGATCCTTTGTGACATTTCTGACCGATCAAACCCTCCGCCAGGCGGCCGTGGCGGTCCGCCGAGCAATCCGCCCGGTCCGCCGGAACCACCGCCGAACAGTTCATTGCGCATTTCGGCGAAACTCTCGCCTATTGCCTTTTGGATTTCCTCCTGCTTCGCCTCATCGAGTTTGAGCGGCTCCAGCTGACTTAACAGCATTTGATTGGGACCGCCATTGCCACCTCTGAATCCACCACCGCCAAAGTTCGGGGCGCTGCCACCCGGCATGAAAGCCGGGCCCGCTGGTGACGCGGCCTGCTCCACGGCGTTTTTCGGCTTGAATCTCAGCGCATCATTGGGGACACGCAGGACATTTTCGCGTTTGCCGGTGACGATCTCCATGTTAGCGGTCATGCCGGGTAATAATTTCTTGTCCGGATTACTGGCGGTAATGATCACAGTATAAGTCACGACCGTCTGTAATTCCTGCGGCGCCAGCCGGATTTGTGCAACGACGCCGGTGAATTTTTCATCCGGATAGGCATCGACGGCGAAAGTAACGCCATTACCTTCGCTGACATTACCGATGTCCGATTCATCGACGTTCGCCTCCAACTGGATGTGGCGCAGGTCCTGGGCGATATTGAATAATACCGGCGAGGAAAAACTGGCCGCCACCGTCTGTCCGACCGCGACGCTGCGTTGGATGACGACGCCGTTGATGGGGGAGCGTATCTTGGTGCGATCCAGATCAATCTGTGCGGATGACAATGCGGCCAGCCGCTGTTCGACCACAGCATCGGCGTTGCGTACCTGGGCCTTGGCCATGGTCAGTTCCGCCTGGGCCGATTCGAAGTTGGCGAGCGCTGTGTCCAGAGTGGTTTCCGCCAGGGTGCCTTTTTCAACCAGCGGTTTTTGCCGTTCGTAATCAAGCTTGGCGCGCCGCAGGTTGGCTTCGGCGCGGACAATCCCGGCCTTTTGCACTTCGACATTCGCTGCCGCCACCTTGAGATCCGCTTCCGCCTGGCGTACGCGTTTTTCAAACGACTGTGGATCGATCAGGGCGATTACCTGGTTTGCTTCAACCGGAGAATTGAAGTCCGCGTACAGCTCCGCTATCTGGCCGGATAATTGCGAACCGACTTCAACCGTGACCAGAGCCCGCACCGGACCCGTGGTGGCGACGCTGCGGGTGATATCACCGCGGCTGATCTCAGCCGTGGAAATTTCCTGGCTGGTGGCGTCACCACCACCGGACAGGCTCAAATAAATGCCGCTGCCGGCGGCAACCAATACTGCGACGATAATATATTTTTTCATCATTCAATGAGTTCAATATGTACTATATTGATTATTACATACAGCCGGAAACTCAGGTGCTGTAAACTGTGAAAATATTATGAATAATTAGTAAGATAGAATGTGCAGGTAATAAGCAAATTATTAAAGGACGATTGATCACTGTTATGAGACTAATCCGCCTGCTGAAACGCGATCTGGCGAAAGAATCCGGTGAATGGGTGGAAGCAGGAATCATTTCCACGCAGCAAGCCGAGGCAATCTGTGCGCGTTACGGTCTTGATTACAACAAACTCTCCGAATATTCGCTCGGTTACACCGTCCTGATCGGTTTGGGCTACCTGTTTATCGGTCTGGCGGTAATAACGCTGTTGTCCGCCAACTGGGATGATATCCCCAGAGGTCTGCGCATGTCGGGATTGATCGCGCTGACCCTGGCATCGCAGCTGCTGGCGCTGAAAAAATTTACTGACGGTCAGCAATCCCAGGCCACCGGTCTGTTCTTACTGGGCTGTCTGTTTTACGGCGCCGCCATTATGCTGATCGCCCAGATCTACCATATCGATGAACACTATCCGGACGGTATCCTGTGGTGGGCGCTGGGTGTGCTGCCATTCGCTTTCTTTCTGGAAAGTTCCAGCTTGACGCTGCTGGCAGTCGCGCTTGCCTTCATCTGGTTTTTTGTTGAATCAGCGCTGGGTTATTTCCCTGGTTTGTTTCTGGTATTCATGGGTTTTACGGCCTGGCATATATTCCGGGTCAAACAAAGCCTGATATTGTTTTTAGCCCTGATGATTGGTTTGGGTTTCTGGTCGGAATATCTACTGGCCTGGCTCATGCGGGATCATTACCGTCTCGACTTCGGTCCGGAAAATGTCGCCTTCGGCGTCAGTCTGATTATTCTCTATGCGGGTATGGCGGAATGGCTGGGCAGCAGCGCGGATCGGATGCTGAAGGATTACGGTACCGTACTCGGTATGTGGGTACTGCGATTCGCGATGATCATGCTGTTTGTGTTCAGTTTTGAAGATCCCTGGCGGGAACTGCTGGCAGCGGAGTGGGAGCAAAGTGGACTGACTATCGCGTTGGCGGTCGGCTTGCCGCTACTGGCCCTGGTACTGGTTCATCTTGCCAGACGCCGGATAGCGCCTCTGGCTGTCCTGGCGGTGTATTTTATTGTCGCACTATTCGCGGTCTTAAACGTCAGTGATTATCTGGGGATCTATTTTCAAATCGCTGACAATATCATCCTGATTATCTTCGGTATCTGGCTGTTAGTCAGAGGCATCAAGGATGGTTTGACGCATTATTTTTTCCTGGGTGTGTCGACTATCCTGGTGACTGGATTATTGCGCTATATCGATCTGGTTGGCGATTATGTCGGGGCGGCGCTCCTGTTTATGATCTTTGCCGTGATACTGCTGGCAACGGCCCGTTACTGGAAGCTGTATAAAAAAAAGATGAGGGAAGGGTCAGGGCATGAATAAGTCGATCGTCCTGAAAGGTATCATCGCCGGCCTGGTGCTGCAGCTGCTGGTGTTGGCGGTGGAATATCTGGGCGCGATGTATCCACTCTGGACCGGGCAGGAAGTAACCTTGAAGGTGATCCCGGTTGATCCGCGCAGTTTATTCCGGGGCAATTACGCCCGCCTCAATTTCGACATCAGTACCGTCCCGGTAACTGATATTCCCACTGTATCTGAACTCAGGTTCAACCAGTTCATTTATGTCAGACTCAAGCCGGGTGATGATGGCATCTCTGTCTATGATGGCGCCAGTCTTGCGCGGCCGGCATCCGGTTTATTTATCCGTGGCCGTGTACAGGGCGACCAAAACATCAAGTATGGGATAGAGGCCTTTTTCGCGGCGAAGGAAAAGGCATTGGAACTTGAGGAAAAGCTGCGTACCGGCGGTCTGGCGAAAGTGATGATCGCCGGCAACGGCAAAGCGGCTTTGCAGGACGTTACCCCACTGCCATAACAATTCCGGATTTAGATCAATTAACAGTAAGTCGTAAGGCGGATACAGATGAGCGATCAGGATAGTCAAGTGTTAAAAGCCAACGAAGCTTTTTACACCGCATTGATTAATAGCGATTACCAGGCCATGGAATCATTATGGGCGCGTGACAGCTCTGTTGCGGTGATCCATCCGGGCTGGCCACCGCTGCACGGCCGTGAGGCGGTGCTGGACAGTTGGCGCAGGATACTGGCCGGCCCTTCAACCAGTGCCATGTACTGCAGTAATGCCAAATCCTACATCATGGACCAGGTCGCTTTCGTGATCTGCTCCGAATGTTT
>JACVQI010000298.1 GCA_015661095.1 Gammaproteobacteria bacterium | reverse complement strand
TCTTTTAATCTACGGGCCGGTGAACTGGCCCGCTTCGTGATAGAACAGATCGATGCACAGGAATATATCAGAAAAGGGCCGTTTCTTGGCAGTCTATAAGGAAAGGATTCCGAGGAGCGGGGTCAGGGAGCATGGTCAGATCTTGAATCTTGAATTACTGATATAATTATTGAAGAAATCAAAAGGAGACTCCATGCCGAAAATCGATATTACACAAGCGCCGCATTTCAAGGGTTCGAGCTATCCAGCGCCTTACGACCAACCCTGCCGGGAGCGCGAAAGCGTCCGCCTGGGCGTCGCCGCCGGCCTGACGCAATTCGGCGTGAATATCATGACGTTGCAACCCGGCGTCTGGGCGAGTCAACGCCATTGGCACGCGCATGAAGACGAATTCGTGTATGTGATTACGGGCGAACTGGTGCTGGTTGAAGATGACGGTGAAACCATCCTGCACCCTGGCGACTGCGCCGCCTGGCCGGCCGGCGACCGCAACGGCCATCACCTGATCAATCGATCAGCGGCAACAGCCAGCTTTCTTGTGGTTGGCAGCCGCAGAGACGACGACTGGGGCGAGTATCCCGACATCGACTTACGTTTCAATCCGGACCGTTATTCGGGCAACCGGAAAGGCCCGGGGTTTTCCCATAAGGATGGGACACCCTACTAAACCGCGCACCCGTCATCGGTCGGAATTCATTGTATTCTGATGAGACTCATAACCCCATTGCAGGGTAGATTGTGTATTCAGCCGGCAGCCATATAGAATATAGTTTCTTAAATTCCATCCAATCCTGTGACCCTGCAACTTCTGGCGCAAGGCGCCGGCGGCGAAATGACGCAGGAAGAGATGCAAAAAATGATGCAGGGCGCGATGAAAATGCAGGAATGCATGAGCAAAATGGACCCGGCGGTCATGCAACGCATGCAGGAACAAGTCGAAAAGATATCAACGGAAGTCGATACCCTTTGCGCAGCGGGCAAACGCGACGAGGCACAAGAGAAGGCCATGGCCTATGCCCAATCCATGGCAACCTCCAGGGACATGGAACAGATGCGTGCCTGTGGCATGATGGCGCAGGGAATGGCACCGAATAAGCCTATGGCCCAGAATACGGCAGGAGACTCCACTCCTGGTAATGTTTGTGATAATCGTTAGAGCATGGAGATAGCTATGACCGTTGAAAACGAATTCACCATCACCATACATCTGAATAACGGCAATCCGATTAAATACAAAGCGAAACTGTCTGATGCCGAACTGGCGACCAAGGCCGATGATATCGAGTATATGTTGAACCGCTTTGCGCTGGCCACGGAAGTGGATAAAAGACTGTTGATCATTCCTTATAACAATATTAAATACATCGAGGTATTTCCTGCCCCGCCTAACCTGCCATTGTTCATCATCAAGGATGGGATATCCATACCTTAAATTTCCCTGTTACCGGAGCCGGACATTACTAATTTGCTTCTACACCTGACACATTGAAGGAGGTTCCATGATTCCGATAACATCCTTATGGCTGCCGATACTTGTCAGCGCCATCCTCGTATTCATCGCCAGTTCGGTGATACACATGGTCCTGAAATACCACGACAAGGACTGGAAAAAAGTACCTGCAGAGGACGAGGTGATGGCGGCACTGCGTAAGTTCCAGATACCACCGGGTGACTACTACATGCCGCGGCCGGATACCACGGCGCAGATGAATACCCCGGAATTCAAGGCCAAAAGAGAGCTGGGACCGAAAGTGACGTTGACGGTCTATCCTCCTGGAGAAACGTCGATGGCCCGGAATTTGTTGCTGTGGTTCCTGTATTCTATCGTCATCGCCGTGTTTGCCGGTTACGTCGCGGGAATCGTGCTGCCCGCTGGATCTCCATATCTTACGGTCTTTCGCATTACCAGTACCGTCGCGTTCGCCGGCTACACACTGGCACACTGGCAGAATCTTATCTGGTATTCACGGAACCTGGTGACTACGCTTAAAACAAGTATAGATGGGTTGGTGTATGCACTACTCACCCATTTATCGTAGCCCGGATTAAGCGCAGCGGAATCCGGGATATCAATCAGTTCAATTCCCTGGATTTCATTTCATTCAATCCAGGCTACAATAGATTTTAATGAAAACTCGCAGTTCACCGCATCCTAACGTGTGGATTGCAACGGTAATACCCGATCGCGGCTGCTGCCCAAGCGCCGTAGCCACAGTTCGAAGCGCATCATATAGGTAAACGCCACCGGCACCACCAGCAAACTCAACGCGGTCGAAGTCATCAGACCGCCGATGACGGTAATCGCCATCGGCTGGCGGAAGCTGGAATCGGCGCCGAACCCGAATGCGAGCGGTAGCATGCCCGCGATCATCGCCACCGAGGTCATGATGATCGGACGCGCGCGTTTGTGGCAGGAATCGAGCAATGCCGCATGCATATCCAATCCACGGTCGCGCATGCCAACGATGGCGTATTCCACCAGTAGAATCGAATTTTTGGTCACGATCCCCATCAGCATCACGATCCCAATCAGCGACGGCAGGCTCAACGGCAAGCCGGTCAGCAACAGCGCCAGCAGCGATCCGCCGACAGACAAGGGCAACGCGGACAGGATCGTTATCGGCTGGAGAAAATCCTTGAACAGCAGGATCAACACCGCCAGTACGCAGAGTATGCCGGTAACAATGGCGATGGAGAAACCCGAAAACAGTTCCGTCATCAATTCCGCATCGCCAGTCTCGAGAAAATTGACGTGACTCGGCCGGCCTAGCATGGACGGCAGGGCCTGGACGGCGTCCAGCGCCATACCCAGGGCGGCACCGCCCAAATCGGCGGTAACGGACACGAAACGCTGCCGATCAAAACGATCGATCTGTGACGGTCCACTGGCAATTGACAGTTCCGCGACGCTGGCGAGCGGCACCGGTCCGGCACGGCCCGGGACGCGCAGATTGTTAAACGTGTTCAGATCGGTCCTATAGGCATCCGGCAGGCGTACTCTTATCGGCACCTGCCGTGCTTCCAGGTTCAGCTTGGCGAGTTGCGCGTCGAAATCGCCACTGGTCGCGATCCGCAGAGTTTCGCCGATGAGAGCGGTCGTAACACCGCGCTCGGCCATCTGTTGCAACAGCGGCCGAAACGAGATTTCCGGTCGTTCCAGACTGGCGGTGGAACTGACATTGCTGAGATAGGCAATACCGCGCATCTCCCGTTCCAGGGCGCGCCCGGTGGTTTTCAACGCCTCCGCACTGTCGCTGGTCAGGACGACGGACAATTTTTCGCCCGGGGCGCCACCGCCACCGATCGCGAATCGAGCGCCGGGAACCCGCAGCAACCGCTCTCGCATCTTGTTCTCAATTTCGATTTGCGACACCCGTTCGCCGCGATCAACCATGTTGACCGTCAGCACGCCGCGGCGCACCTCTCCGGCCGCCATCATGGAGGAACCGGTTGTCTGTAATCCTTCACCCACCGTAGCGAATACGCTTTTAATGCCGGGGATGTCGCTAATGGCGGCACGGGCGGACTCAACCGTGACCAGGGTGGCATCGATGGCGCTACCCGGCGGTAATTCCACCGTGACCCGGGTGAAGCCGCGATCCTGGGGTGGGATCAGACCAGTGGGTAGCAGCGGTATCAGCATGAGGGATCCCGCGAAAAACGCCGCAGCGATGGCGAGTGTCGTACCATGGCGCTGCAGACACCAGTGTACCAGCCGAAGATAGCGACCCATCATCGCGCTGTCCTGTTTGCCGCCCGGATGCGGTTTCAGGAAATGGGCTGCCATCATCGGCGTCAACACCCGTGCTACCAGTAACGATACCGTCACCGAAACCACGGCGGTCCAGCCGAATTGTTTGAAGATAATGCCGGGGATGCCGCTCATGAAGGCTGTCGGCATGAACACGGCCACCAGCGTCGCGGTGGTGGCGATTACAGCCAGACCGATCTCGGTCACCGCATCACCCGCGGCCTGCGTGACGGACTTGCCGCCGCGCAGATGGCGGTCGATGTTTTCCACTTCGACGATGGCGTCATCGACCAGTATCCCGACCACTGCGGCCAGTGACAGTAAGGTGATGGTATTCAGCGAATAATCGAACCAGTTCATCGCCGCGAAAGTCGGGATTATGGACAAAGGCAGCGCAGTGGCTGCCACCAGCGTGGCGCGCGTCACGCAGGAACCACCACACCACCAGGATCGCGAGCAATGCCCCTTCGTATAACATATGCATCGATCCCCGGAACTGCTCCTTGGTGAAATCCACCGTGGTGGCTACCTGGGTGATTTTTAATCCCTCATGCTCACTGATCAGGCGCTCCACGGCTTCATGAACGCCGGCGGATACGGATACCTCATCATAGCCCTTGGCGCGGAATATCTGAAAGCCGACTACTGGTTCCCCGTCCAGCAGGGCCGCCTGACTGCGCTCAGTAACAGTATCGGTAACTTCAGCAACCTGATCGAGGCGCAGGTGATTGCCGTTCGGCAAAGCAATGGGAAACGCCCGCAAGCTGGCGGCG
>JACVQI010000297.1 GCA_015661095.1 Gammaproteobacteria bacterium | reverse complement strand
CGGGTACCTTTACACTTTATAATACAAGATTCCCGTCATTCCGGGCTTGTCCCGGAATCTAGTTGAATAAAGTCCGTTCAGAGGGCGATTCATTTCATTCACCGCATCCTGCCGCTATTTTCCGCGTGGGCACAAACAACGTGCCCACCCTACGACTAATGTTCCTCTATGTTGGGCTTCGTGCCCAGCCCAACCTCCTCTCGCTTCCCGGTGCGGCGTGAATTCCAATCTCGAACGATGCGGTTCATTTCATTCACCGCATCCTACCGCTACTTTCCGCGTGGGCACAAACATCGTACCCACCCTACGACTACCGCTACTTTCCGCGTGGGCACAAACATCGTGCCCACCCTACGACTACTTTCCGCGTGGGTACAAATAACGTGCCCACCCTACGACTACTCACTCAACATTAGATACTGATCACAATCTTCCCGAAGTGTTTTTTCTGTAACTGGTATTTGTAAGCCGCAATCGCTTCGTCGAACGGGAAGACCTTGTCGACCACCGGTTTCATTTTGTTGATGGCCATAGCCCGGTTCATGGCCTCGAACATGACGCGGTTGCCGACGAAAATACCCTGGAGCTTGCCGGATTTGAGCATGAGCGCGTGCGGATTACTGTCGCCTTCACGTCCTGCGAGTACGCCGATCAATGACACCTGCCCACCGAAACCAAGCGAGGCGAAGGATCTGGCCAGAGTGCCGATGCCGCCCACTTCGATGACGTGGTCGACGCCTTTACCGTCCGTCAGACGCATGACTTCCTTGTCCCATTCTGGATGCTTGCTGTAGTTGATGCCATCGTCCGCGCCGAGCGCTTTGGCGCGTGCCAGTTTTTCATCGCTGCCGGAGGTGATGATGACGCGGGCGCCATTTAGCCTGGCGAATTGCAGGGCGAAGATGGAGACCCCGCCGGTCCCCAGCGCCAGCACCGTGTCGCCGGGTTTGATGCGGCCGCTGTACATGAGCGCATTCCAGGCGGTGACCGCCGCGCAGGCCAGCGTTGACCCTTCCTCATAAGACAGGTGCTCGGGCAGCCGTACCAGTCCTTCCTGATCCAGCACCATGTATTCCGCCAGCACACCGTCCAGCGGCGCACCGAGGGCGGCGAATGAAGCGGGCGTCGGTACACCGTCCACCCATACCTGAAAGAAGAACCGATCGCGACCACTTCCCCGGCGCCATCCGAGAGCGGGATGGTATTGCGCTGCACGACGCCGCCGAAATAATTGCCGGTGACCACGGCCTGATCGCGGAAGTTAAGCGAGGCGTTGTGGATACGGACCAACACCTGACCGGGACCGGCTTCGGGCTTATCGCGCTCGACGATTTTCAGGGTTTCCAGGCTGGTGCTGCCTTTCGGGATTTCATAGGCTTTCATGACGATTCTCCTGCGTGCTTATCGGGTTGCTTATTTAATTGTTATTGTAAACATAGTATCGCATAAATCACGCTGCAACATTACTGGATCAGTCATTGCGATCATGTGCTGCTGGCCCGGTAATTTACTATCGAGTAGAATCCGGGCATGACGATACTGAAGATATTCCAGCCTGCTGATCCCGGCTATGCACGGGACATAGAAGCGCTGCGGACACGTTTGCATGGCGGCGGCCTGGTGGCGGCGGACGCCGGTAACCTGGATGTCCCGAAGATCGTCGCGGATATATTGAAGCAGGTGCGGGAAGGCGGCGATGCCGCCGCGGCCCGCTTGACCTCACAATTCGACCAGGCTGATTTGACAACGGAGCGGCTGCGAGTATCGCAGGACGAAATTGATCGGGCCCTGAAACAGGCCGATCAGCAATTCCTCACCTTAATACGCAAAGCCATCCGCAACATCCGGGACTATCAGGAGCACATCCTGATCAAGGCGCCTCCGGCCTTGCAGCGCGGCGGGCGGCAGTTGGGAGTGCGCTACCTGCCGCTGGATCGCGTCGCGGTTTATGTGCCGGGCGGGCAGGCCCTCTATCCTTCCACCGTCTTGATGACAGTTGTACCGGCACAGGTGGCAGGCGTGAAAGAAGTGATCCTGTTGTCGCCGCCGAAGGGAGGCGATATCAATCCACTGGTACTGGCGCTGGCCGGTGAGCTGCGTATCAAGGAGGTCTATCGCCTGGGCGGCGCTGTGGCTGTGGCCGCCGCCGCGTTCGGCACCGCAACCATACGTCCCGTGGACAAGATTGTCGGCCCCGGTAATGCCTTCGTCGCCGAGGCGAAGCGGCAGTTGTTCGGACGGGTCGGCATTGACTCCATCGCCGGTCCCAGCGAAGTGTTAATCATCGCGGATGACACCGCCAATCCCGACTGGGTAGCGGCGGATCTGCTGGCCCAGGCGGAACACAATCCCGGCTCAGCCTTGTTGATTACACCATCGTCACAACTGGCCGAAACGGTGGCGGCGGTGGTGGACAGACAACTCGCACAACTGCAACGCGCCGACATCACCCGTCCATCGATGGAACAATACAGCGCCGTGATCGTGGTACGGGATCTAGCCGCGGCTTGTGAACTGGCGAATCGCTTCGCAACCGAACATCTGCAGATCATGACCGCGGATGATGAATCCTGCCTGAAAAAAATTCGTCATGCCGGTGCGATTTTCATCGGGGCTCACACCCCGGTGCCGCTGGGTGATTATTATGCGGGCCCCTCGCATGTGCTGCCGACGGGCGGTACGGCGCGGTTCTTCGGTCCGCTCAGTTGCAATGACTTTCTCAAGGCCAGCAGTATCATCCGTTACGATGCCAAGAGTCTGGCCGAGGATGCCGGCAGCGTGAGTGAGTTTGCCGAGAGGGAAGGTTTGACGGCCCATGCCCGTGCGGTAACAATACGCAAAGAGTCGATGTAGCCCGGATAGAATGAAATGAAATCCGGGGAAAACATTCTCCGGATTTGATGGGCTGGAGGTTATGTCGGATTTCGCTACGCTATTGATTGCAGATAATTTCCCGGATTCCGCTACGCTCTATCCGGGCTACACAATGTAGCCCAAAATGGCAACAATTTAATCCCGGAACAGGAACGTCAGCAGGAACCACAGCATCTTGAAATTGAGCAGGCGCAAACCCTTGCGCGCCTCAGCGGGTGCGAGCCGGGCGGTCATGGGCATGGTACCGAAGACCTTGCCTTTAATCACCAGCACGTTGCCGTCGCGTTCCAGTGATTTGATCTCCATCAACCTTCATCATGACGGTTGCCCCACCTTGTCAAAATCAAGCCCCAGATCGTCGAATACCTTCATGGCCGTGGCGCGGCCAGCGCCGAAGACGCCGCCGCCCGGATGTTGGAAGGGACCGACCAGATAAAATCGCTCGATACCCGGCACGGTATTCTGGCCCAGGTCCGGGGTCGGGCGGTGCGCCCCCGACTGGTACGAATAGGGCGCGATGCCATGGATATCGCCGCGTTTGAAACTGGCGGACGTACGTTCCATGTCCAACGGGCTGTCGACATGATAGGCGAGAATATTTTCCGGGGTCAGGTTTCTGATATAAACAGACATTTTTTTCAGCAGCATCTCCGCGTGGACTTTTTTCAGATCATCCCAGCGTTTCGCGCCGCCGTTTGGATGTTCGTAGGGGACATAATCCCAGGCATGCATGGTGGCCTTGCCCTTTGGCGCCCGCGATGGATCAACGCTGGAAGG
>JACVQI010000101.1 GCA_015661095.1 Gammaproteobacteria bacterium | reverse complement strand
CCGTTCAGATCGATAACCAGACCGCCGATGCTGGTGGCTGCGTACACATGGAGCCTGGGAGCGAACACCCCCATCAGGATTAAAATCAGATAAGAGAAACCTTTAAATACTATGGCCTGTGTTTGCATCAGGATATTCCTGCAATTTTAGAATTGGGATGCTCAACCGGGCGTTGAACATCGTTGAATCTTAGCCTAAGGTTATCGTGGGAACAAGACTGATGCTCAGCTGGTCCGAACGGTTAATCCCTTGCGCAAGACTCACCGATGCAATCCTCACACGCTCTGGTCCAGCGCCTGTTATTACTGCCCGGCCGTCAACGGCAATGGCTCCATGCGCATGGTCCGGGTAGTTATCTGCCAGCCGGCAGTGGTTTTTTTCCAGGTATCATAGTAAACGCCGGAAACGACCACGACTGGCGCGGCATCCTCGGCCCCCTGCTGGGTAACCATGATCATGTTCTGGGTCCTGGCGGTATCCGCGGTCAGTTCCGTAAACAGCAATCCGGACTGGTGGTGGCCGGTTCTGACGCCGGTATTCTGTTTAAACCGATCAACGGAAAAGGTACGGATTTCCTCACGATTATGCAAAATCGTATCCGGCTCGGTCTGCCCGGGCGGTATGCTCTGCCAGACCGCGTCTACCGTGAACAGGGCGAGAAACGCTTCGAGATCCTTGCCATCCGCCGCATAAGAATAACGGGCCACCTGCTCGGCAATCGCCGCCCGGTCCGCGAGTTGCCCGGCCGTTTGCGCGGCGGCACTACCGGCCAGTAACGATCCGGCCAGCAGAAAACCACAGGTGATGACTCGCAGTCGATTTGTACTGGTTATTACCATATGGAATCACCTCATTATTGATAATCAATCGCAGTTACTGTACACCAGAACACAAGGGTTCGCCGCATATAAGTTCTTAGCCTGCTGCGGGTAAATTAAGGATTATGACAATCAGTTGTCAGTAACCGCGTTTAATCTTTATACTGACGTCCGGATGTTCGGTTGTTGACAGGTAGTAATCAAAGAGGTGGGGGAAATATGCGAAACCGTGTATGGAATATACCTGCGCTTGCAGCGGCGTTCCTGCTAGTCTCGAATGTACTGGCGCAGCAGGTGGCGCAAATTGATTTTAAAAGCGTAGGCCGGGGCGCGCCGCTGACGGCGGATATCAACAAGTATCCCGTGACCGGAGCGGCAGTTCCCCTCAGTTTCGGAGCAAGCGGACCGATACGCGATAGAAACGGTTTCATCGGCTCGGCGCGCAACGGTGAATCACCACCCGGTATCGAACCATTGCCGGTGGACCTGTTCACCACCAGGGACTTCTACCAGGATCGCGAACTCTGGAAAGATAAACGTTACTTCCGCTGCAACAGCTCCGCTGCCATCGAGGAACAGTGGGGGGCTAACCAGGGTAACGTGATCGGGGATAACCCGCCAGCTTCCGCGGCCTGGGGTAACTGCGACAGCGATTATCCGCGCGATTCCATCGTCAGCCCCTATCCCTTCAAAGCCGCGCAGGAACATTACGAGGCATTACTGGCGGAGACGCGTAAGCGCGGCGGTCCGACCCAGCATACCTATGCCACCGTGCCGGGCGAATGGAGCGGCCGCTATGCGCATCCGGGGTATACCCCTAACAACGGCTACTGGTACCGGATGCGGCACAATCAGATGCCGACCATATTGTCGCTGCTCACCGAGGACTACCAGATGCATCTGGTACAGCAGGCTTATCATCATGGCGTCACGAATAAACCGCAGTGGACCTCGCAGTACTGCTGGCCTGAAGGATTTATGCGGCGCTGGCATGAATTCGCAGTCTGGGAGCATAACATCATGATCACGCCAACAGTGGTGCAGATCCTGGCCGGCGTGGCGCGCAACTTCATCACCACTATTCACATCGGCCGCGAATTCAAAATGGACGGCGCTGTGCCGCGTCTTGGCGCCGACGTGCCGCGCTGGTACGGGGAGACCATCGGCTTCTGGGACAAGGATACGCTGATCACCTGGACGTCCAATATCCAGGGGTGGACGGTGCACGGCGCCTTCGAGTATTCGAACAAGATGCAGTCCATCGAGATCTACACGCCGAACCGCGACGCGAACGGGAAATTCCTCGGGCTTAATCATGAAGCGATATTCTACGACCCCGAGGCGCTGGTGGAGCCGGTGCGTATCATCCGAAATTTTGTCAAAACCGGTGGCTTCGAGGAAGGCGATCCCTATGTCTTCGTCGAATGCAACCAGACCATATTCCCGATCGAGGGTACCGCCACGCCGGTATCGCCCGGCACGGTGATTCAATACCAGGTGCCGGATATGTACGGTCGCCCGTGGGCCAAAATCTGGGAGCAATACTGGGAAAAGGGCATGAAAAAACCGGAAGAAGAAGATATCTTTAGCTTCGAAAAGTGAGCCTGTTTATAATTGGCATTATATTTATAGTACTGGCACCCGCCCGGGAGTGTGGAGAGATTTGGAATGAAAGCTCGCAGTAGAATCAAGCATATTTTAACAACAACGTTGGCAACGGCCTTGTTACTGGCCGTGCCGGTTCAGGCACACCACTCCTTCGCGATGTACGATTTAAAGATCACGAAAGTGTTCACGGGTGTTGTCACCCGTGTGGACCCGGCCCCGAACCACCTGGCAATCTTCTTCGCGCCGATGAATGCCGAGCGCACCAACGTCGAGCGCGACGCCAACGGCGAACCACTCGCCTGGACCGTCGAGATGGGAGGGTCCGCGCAAATGGCCCGGCAAGGCATCACCGTGAACGCGTTTCCGCGCGGTGCGATCTTCAGTGTCGGCCTGCACCCGTTGCGCAGCGGTAATAATGCCGGATCCCGTGAAGGGGGTCTGTTCAAATGCCCGGACAAGAAACCACCAGAACCTGGCAAGCATTGCGACTCGGTCGAGGGACATACAGCCCTGGGTAATGCGCCACTGCCAGAACCGACAGAGTGAGAACAACCTGAATCACCCTACGTGTATAGCCACCTGACCTCTTTAAAATCCTGACCTTCCTGACCGTTAATAGCGGTCAGTATTATTTAAAGGCGTGGAGTGATTAACCCGAAAACACTCCGGCGCCTCTGCAATTATTCATGATTTGCCTTGTGCCTGCACAGGCGATGTTCTATAAATACTATAGTTCAACCCGAAAACACAGCAAGCTGTGGCTGCAGCAGTGCAACTGATTCGGATTAACCAGCACCGATCAATTGAGGAGCCATTATCATGAGATATCGTCTATCCATTCATCTGACACTGCTGGCGGGCTCTTTGATTGTTCCGGCACTGGCGTCTGCTGAGCAATCCTGTGAAAGTCTGGCGTCCATGAAAATTCCGCACGTTACCATCACGCTGGCGACAACGATCACTCCGGCGCCGGAATATGCAGCGCCGAATCCAAAAACACCAATGTGGTCTGCCGATCCAATCAAGGTTTCCGTGCCGTTCTGTCGTATCGCTGGTTACTCAACCCCAGCCGGGGATTCGCATATCGGTTTTGAAGTATGGCTGCCGCGCGCGGATCACTGGAACGGGAAATATCTGGGTATCGGCTCGCCCGGATTTGTCGGCTACATCGCCTACCGTGCCCTGGCCCGCAACATGCAGAAAGGCTATGCCACGGCATCGACCGACTCCGGCCACGTCGACGTCGATACTCCGGGCGAGGCCCCGACCTCCGCATGGGGAGGCATCCCCGATAAGGTTATTGATTGGGGACACCGTGGCCAGCACGAAACAACGGTCATTGCCAAACAGATCGCCAAAGCCTATTACGGCACAACGATAAAATACGCCTACTGGAACAGTTGCCACGAGGGTGGTAACCAGGCCCTGACCGAATTACAGCGCTATCCCGAAGATTTCGATGGTATTGTCGCGGGGGATCCTGCGTACTACATCACCCGTCTGCAGACCGTCACTGAGTACGTTACCCTGACGCTGGTCGGGGACGGGCCTGATACGCCTACCTATTTTCCACAAGGCAAATATGCCGTGCTACACCGGGCCGTGCTGGATGCCTGCGATGCACTGGACGGTGTGCGCGACAATATTATCGATGATCCAACCTTCTGCCACTTTGATCCCAAAACCATCCAATGCCCAGCCTATCGAGACGAGCCGTCCTGCCTGACCGCGGCCCAGGTGGAAACGGTAAAAAAGGTCTATGGCGGCGGCAGGTTCGCGGACGGTACCGAGATCTATCCCGGTTACGAACCCGGCAGTGAATTACGCTGGGACTTCTTAGGCCGGGGGCCCGGACCTTTTCGAGCCAGTACCGGTTTCTTTGCGAACATGGTCTACCCGAATCAGAATTGGGACTACCACACTTTCGAACTGGATCGCGCCGCGCGTGATGCCGCAGCCCGGATCGGCAGCATGGTGGATTTCAGTGATCCGAACCTGCAGCCCTTCCGGGATCGTGGTGGCAAGGTGATCATGTATGCGGCCTGGGAAGAGTCGGCGATTCCGCCGCGCGGCCTGGTGAACTATTACCAGAGCGTGGTGGACACCATGGGCGGTCTGGAGCAAACCCAGAATTTCGCGCACCTGTTCATGCCAGCGGGACTGGGCATGTGTCCCGGGTTCTCGGATCCCGACAGCTTCGACAGCCAGAAGGCCATCGAACTATGGGTGGAGCAAGGCCAGGCGCCGGATACGATCATGGGCAAAAACAAGGTCGGCGATGTGGTCCACAGGACGCGCCCCGTGTGCGCCTGGCCCAAAGTGGCGATCTACCAGGGCAACGGTGACACCAATGACGCGGCCAACTTCAGCTGTGGCATGCGTCAATAGTGTGTATTAAAAGGTCTCCAGGCCCTTCATCACGATACTAAAAGACCTGACGCCAACCCCGCTACTTGAGCGACTGGTAGATTCTTTGTTCAAAGCCCTGCAACACTGCGATGGCAGTGGCATCGTAGAAAGGCGTGAATTGCATCAGCAATACGGCACCGATTTCCTTTTGCGGGTCTATCCAGAACTCGGTGTTAGCGGCACCGGCCCAGGACAGCGAACCCACTGAACGCATGCCGGGCACCTGAGATTCCGCACGCTGGAAACCCAGACCAAAACTGTCCACGCCGGCACCCAGGGGAAAATCTTCCGAGATGGTTTTATTGGCGCTGTGCATCAGTTCTACCTTAACGGGGGCCGTATGGTTCTGCCCCATCAAGGCCACGGTTTCTCGTTTCAGCAAGCGGCCACTGTCATTAACGCTGCCGCCATTCAGGAACAGACGGATGAACTGCGCATAATCCCTCGCGGTACCATGCAGGCCCGCATCACCAAGATGGGCAAAAGAAATTATTCCGGCAGGGTTGGGCGTTTCGGTCATGGCCGTACCGTTATATTGGTGCGAGGTGATGACACGCATATTTTTTTCCGCGGGCACGTCATAGGTGGTATCCACCATGTGCAGGGGATCCAGTATCCTTGCCTTCATAAAATCGAACAGCTCCTGTCCGCTGACGGCCTGCACCATCTCGCCCAGCACCCGTGTGCTTTCCCCGTAGAGCCAC
The DNA here is from genome assembly GCA_015661095.1 of Gammaproteobacteria bacterium. Taxonomy (GTDB): domain Bacteria; phylum Pseudomonadota; class Gammaproteobacteria; order Eutrophobiales; family Eutrophobiaceae; genus JACVQI01. The sequence continues at coordinate 1,394 of JACVQI010000101.1, read as the reverse complement.
CGGGTACCCGGTTCAAACAACAAGGGATAGGCAGTCGCGCGCGCATTGAAGTCGCCATTCGTCAGTTTGTTTAGTATCTCGCTGGTGAAACTGTAGCCCAGACCCGAGGTGTGCGTGAGCAGATGACGCACCGTCATGACATTTTTTGCCGGTGCTGCACTGTAAGTGCCGTCCGCCGCGTTCCAGGACGTCATTACCCTGGCGTTGGCAAGCGCCGGCAGGTACTCGGAAGCGGGATCGTCGAGTTTAATTTTACCTTCTTCCACCAGCATCATGACGGCGGTGGAAGTAACAGGCTTGGTCATGGAGAACAACTGGAAGATGGCATCGGTCGTCATCGGTTTGTTATTGGCACTGTCCATGAGTCCGAAGGCCTTCTCATAGATGATTCCGTCCTTGTTTACGACCAGGGCCACCAGGCCCGGGATGTGTGTCGTCGCAATCGCTTCCTGCAGATAGCTGTCGAGTTCCGCCGCCCCCTGATCGCTGAGCTCCGCCGCTCCGGTTTGCAGGGCAAACAACAGGGCTATCATGCCCAGGTAAAGTCTTAATTTCATGAATGATCCCCCCATTTATAAACCTGCACCCAAAGCCGGATTTTTCGATGGATAGTTAGATATTTTTAACTTGATGGCACGCCTCTTTAATGTGCTGCCCGGAGTCGATCCTTTGCAAGTCTAGCACAGGTATTTGTTATTCAGACATATAGCAATAAGAGCGTTGGCCCCTTTAATACTCCATTTATACGCAGATAAAATCAGTATAAAATGGCGCTGCGGACGTTGAGTCCGGCCTGTTCGTTAAACAGCTGTCCCAATCCGTTTCACTGGATACATATGAATATCCAGATTAACAACATACGAGGATGAGTAATATGAAAAACCTGAAAATATTCCTTGCGTTGACCCTGCTATTCCTGACCTCGCCCCTGTTTGCACAGGAGCCGGTGGTCGGTGTCGACAATCCGGAAGCCCTGTTCGCTGATCCTGATCCTGCGCTGAACGTTAATAAGCAGGCAGCACTGCACATCATGCGCGAATTGCTGCAATGCAACCAATGGGACCGGGCCGGGGAATGGCTGACTAAACCTTATATCCAGCACAATCCCAACGCCAAATCCGGGCTGGACGGTGTGGTGTATTTCTTTACCCAGGTCATTAAGGTAAAAAGGACGGATGAGTGCAGCAAGCTGACCCTGCCTATCGTCGCCGTGATCGCCGATGATGCTTACGTTACCGTGCTCACGCCGCGTACTTATGATGACCCACGCACTCCGGGCCAGAAATACTCCACCACCTGGTTTGATACTTGGCGCTTCGTTGACGGCAAGGCCGATGAGCACTGGGATTCCGCTCTTATTTCGCCGCCCCCACCCCCGCAACCTAAAAACTAAC
>JACVQI010000100.1 GCA_015661095.1 Gammaproteobacteria bacterium | reverse complement strand
TCGCCACGCCCGCCTGTTTCAGGCCCAGAACGGCGATGCCGGCCAGGGCCGGCAATGTTCCGGCCGGAAAGGCCAGGATCTGGCGATCCGCGTGCCCCTGGGCACCCTGGTCTATGATGATGATACGGATGAGCTGATCGGCGATATGAACGTCATTGGCAACCGCCTGCTGGTCGCCAAGGGTGGATTCCACGGTTTGGGTAATACCCGTTTTAAAAGCAGCACCAACCGGGCGCCGCGCAAGACGACCAAAGGCACACCGGGGGAAAAGCGCAATCTCAGACTGGAATTACAAGTATTGGCGGATGTTGGTCTGGTTGGCCTGCCCAATGTGGGTAAATCGAGTTTGATCCGCCAGGTATCAAAGGCAAAGCCGAAAGTGGCGGACTATCCTTTCACAACCCTGTACCCGCATCTCGGTGTTGTGCAGATGGGTGAGGGCCAAAGTTTCGTCATTGCTGATATCCCGGGGTTAATCGCCGGGGCCGCTGACGGGGCCGGTCTGGGTACGGATTTCCTCAAGCATTTATCCAGAACCAATCTGCTGCTGCATATCGTGGACGCTGGTACCTGTGAGTCGAGCGTGGAACTGGTCGAACAGATTAGTGTGATTGAACACGAACTCCGCAGTTATGATGAGGCTCTCAACCAGCGGGAGCGCTGGCTGGTCCTGAATAAAATTGATTTGATTGCTGAAGAAAAGCAGACGCAACTGCGGAATGTTTTGCGGAATTCCCTTGAATGGTCGCGGCCGGTGTATATGATCTCGGCGGTTACCGGCGCCGGGTGCAAAATCCTGATGCAGGCTATCCAGGCCTGGATAGCGGAACAGCAGCGACGTAGAGAAGAGAGTCAGGCATGAATGAGTCCAGACAAAAACTGCAAGCAGCCAGGCGCTGGGTCGTCAAGCTGGGCAGCGCCTTGCTGACCGACAAGGGTTGCGGACTGAAACTCGAGTCCCTGGATGTCTGGGTCGCGCAGATAGTGCAATTGAAACAGAGAGGGATCGATGTGGTGATCGTATCATCCGGCGCCGTCGCTGAGGGTGTATCCAGACTGGGGTGGGGCAAACGGCCGCGGGCCTTGCATGAATTACAGGCGGCTGCGGCGGTCGGTCAGATGGGATTGATACAGGCATATGAATTTTCGTTCCAGAAATACGGTATGCGCACTGCGCAAATCCTGCTGACGCATGATGCTATTGCCAACCGGGAGCGTTATCTCAATGCCCGCTCGACCTTGCGCACACTGGTTGATTTGAATGTCATACCGGTGATTAATGAAAATGATACTGTCGCTACCGACGAGATAAGATTCGGTGATAACGATACGCTCGCCGGTCTGGTGGCAAACCTGGTTGAAGCGGATTTACTGGTGTTACTGACGGATCAACCCGGTTTATACGATGCGGATCCCAATACCGTCGCGAGCGCCAGATTGATCAATGAAGCCAAGGCTGGTGATCCGGAGCTGGAAAAGTTTTGTGGCAGCGGTGGTCCCTGGGGCCGGGGCGGGATGTTGTCCAAGCTCTGGGCCGCGGCGACTGCCGCGCGCTCCGGCGCGCATACCGTCATCGCCTCCGGTCTGGAATTAAACGTCCTGCTGCAGATCGCCGATGGCACGCAGGTTGGTACTTTACTCCGCGCCGAACAGGCGAAGATCACAGCCCGCAAGCAATGGCTGGCGAGCAACCACAAGATCCAGGGCTCAATGGTACTGGATGAGGGAGCTGTGGCGGTCCTGCGGGAAAAAGGTAAAAGCCTGCTGCCGGTAGGAGTGCGTGAGATCAACGGGGATTTCAGCCGCGGCGAGATAGTCAGTTGCCGGACCATGGATGGCAAGGAAATCGCCAGGGGACTGGTCAATTACAATGCCGAAGAAGCCCGCAAGATTATCGGTAAGTCCAGTGACCAAATCGAAGCATTACTCGGGTACGTGGATGAACCCGAACTAATCCACCGGGACAATTTGATACTTCTCTCGTGACTGGTGATTCGTAATTCGTGATTCGTGGCAGTTTCGTGCTACCAGTTACGAATTACGAATCACCAATTACGCCAACGCCCTGATATGGGCATGCAAGCGGCTTTTATGACGGGCTGCCTTGTTTTTATGAAGCAGTCCCTTGCCGACCATCTTGTCGATAACAGGCACTGCCTTCTGATAGGCACTGCTGGCTGCTTCCTTGTCTTTATTGTCGAGCGCCGTAACGACTTTCTTCACCTGGGTCCGCCAAAAGGAGCGAAAACTGGCATTATGCAGACGTCGTTTGACGGCCTGACGGGCGCGCTTTTTTGCTGATTGGATATTTGCCAAGGGTGGTTCCTCAAGGTCCGATAAAGGCGCGTAACTATGCTGATCTGAAGCTGGTTTGTCAAGGAAGTGGCAAGGAGACGGTGTAGCCCGGATGGAATGAAACCGTATTCAGGAATTTGTGTGTGCTGCCCGGATTTGATGGACAGGAGTCCGAATGTCGCGGGTGCAGGGATGCACAGAAGCGACCGTGACGTTGCATCCGGGCTACGTTCACTAGCCCCTAACCCCGCGCATATGGTATGCTCCATCAAACGCTCATTTTCCTAATTAAACAATGAGATAAGCGCCTTTCCTTAAGTGACTTGGGTTAACCGCTAAAGCATGAAGAAACATTTATTCAAATCGACCCTGGTGGTATCTGCCTGCACCGGATTGTCCAGAGTTTTTGGTCTGGTTCGGGACGTGGTGTTTGCCAGTTTGTTTGGCGCCGGACCGGGTATGGACGCCTTTATCGTCGCTTTCAGGATCCCGAATTTCCTGCGCCGCTTGTTCGCGGAAGGGGGATTTTCCCAGGCCTTTATACCGATACTGGCCGAATACAAGGAGCAACGAGATAAGGCGGCGGTGCAGGCCCTGCTCGATCAAACCACCGCCAGTCTGGGCCTGACATTATTAATAACAACCATCGTCGGCATGATCATAGCCCCGGTAGTCGTGTCGGTTTTCGCCCTGGGCTGGGTGTACGACGCTGATCAGCAAAAATTCGATTTGGCCGTGGAGATGTTACGCATCACATTTCCCTATCTGCTGTTCATTTCCCTGACGGGACTGGCAGGCGGCATCCTCAATACCTATCGCCAGTTTGCCGTTCCAGCTTTTACCCCGGTAATTCTGAATATAGTCATGATCGCCTGCGCGCTGTGGCTGGCGCCGGGTTTTCCGGAAGAAAAACGTATCGTGGCGCTGGCCTGGGGTGTGTTTATCGCCGGTGTCATGCAACTGGTATTTCAGCTGCCGTTCCTGCTGCGTTTGGGCTTATTGCCGGTACCGCGCCGGCACGCTGACCGCGCCGGTGTCCGGCGTATTTTCAAATTGCTGATCCCGGTGTTGTTCGCGGTATCCGTCACTCAAATCAATCTGCTGGTCGACACCCTGATCGCCTCGTTTCTGGTGACCGGAAGTATTTCCTGGCTCTACTATTCTGACCGCTTGGTGGAATTTCCCCTCGGCGTATTTGGTCTTGCCCTGGCTACTGTAATTTTGCCGGGATTGTCGGCGCACCACAGCAATGCCGCCCAGGAAGATTATGTCAAGACCCTCGATTGGGCCCTGCGCTGGGTAGTCGTGGTGGCGCTGCCGGCCGCGTTCGGTCTGGCTTTGCTGGCCCGACCTATTTTGACGACGCTGTTTCAATACCGGGAATTCAGCGCCTATGATGTGGAGATGGCCAGTTTCAGCCTGATGGCATTCGCTGCCGGTCTGCCGGCGTTTATCCTGATCAAGGTTCTGGCGACTGGCTTCTTTGCCCGGCAGGACACCGCCACGCCGGTCAAAATCGGCGTCATCGCCATGCTCAGCAATATCGTGCTGAATCTGTTACTGATGGGGCCGCTGCTGCATGCCGGGCTGGCATTGGCAACGTCGTTATCCGCGTATCTGAATGCCGGTCTGTTATATTACCGCTTGCGACAGCTTCAACATTACCAGCCGCAGACCGGCTGGGGCGGCTATTGCCTGAAACTGGGCGCGGCGTTGGTGGTGATGACTATCGTGCTGTTACGCTACCTGCCGGCTCCCGAACTATGGAACGAATGGGGATTGCTTACCCGTGCCTGGCAATTGCTGTTCTGGGTCAGCGCCGGAGCTGTAGTTTATTGGCTGGTGATATTAATCGCCGGCATCCGCTTGCGCGAGATGATGGTTCACCCCTGAGAGGTTGAATGTGCAACAGAATCCGGGATAATTGATGGAGTTAGTACGCTATTTACATAATCTGCAGTCCCGCCATAAAGGCTGTGTGGTAACCATCGGTAATTTCGATGGTGTGCATACCGGCCATCAGGCGGTCATCCGCCAGTTGCAGCAATATGCTCGTGAGGTCTCACTGCCCGCGGTCGTGGTAACGTTTGAACCGCAGCCGCTGGAATATTTCGCGCCGGGAACCGCGCCTGCGCGGCTGACCAGTTTCAGGGAAAAAATGGAGTGGCTGAGCGAGCATGGACTGGACCGGGTAGTCTGTCTGCGCTTTCAGAAAACGCTGGCGGAATTACCAGCGCGCGATTTCGTGGCGCACCTGCTGGTGCAGAACCTGGGGGCGAAATACATCGTCGTCGGCGATGATTTCCGCTTCGGCCAGGGCCGGAAAGGTGATTTTAAATATCTGCAGGCGCTGCAGGCTGACTATGGTTATACCGTCGTTGCCACCGACACCTTGATATCTGATGGTGAGCGGGTCAGCAGCAGCCGTATCCGCGCCTTATTGACTGCTGGCCGCTTACACGAAGTAGAAACCCTGCTGGGACGGCCTTACAGTATGAGCGGCCGGGTAATTCGCGGCGATGGACGAGGCAAACAACTGGGATTTGCCACCGCCAACCTGGCCCTGAAACGCAACCAGTCGCCATTGCTGGGCGTCTATGCCGTGCGCGTTGAAGGTCTGGATGGCCGGGTCTATCCGGGCGTTGCCAATCTGGGCACGCGGCCGGTATTTTACGGCAAGCAGGTATTGCTGGAAGTGCATTTGCTGGATTTTACCCGGGACATTTATGGCCGGCATCTGCACGTGAATTTCCAGCACCGGATCAGGCCGGAACAAAAATTCGCCTCGGTGCAGGAACTGGTGGCGCAAATCCGGCGGGATGTCGAGAGTGCCCGTTTATTATTTGCCGGCAGCGACCGGAATTAAAGAAGGTGAGGTGTGAGGAGTGAGGAGTGGGGAGTGAGGAGCAAGGTTTAATGCCTGGCGACTGACCTATAACAACTGACAGATGACCAATAGAGAATGACGAAGTACAAAGACACATTGAATCTGCCCAGGACCGATTTCCCGATGAAGGGCAATCTGGCGCAGCGCGAACCTGAGTTGCTCAAACACTGGCAGGATACGGATCTGTACGGCCGGATCCGGACCGCAAAGCAGGGACGCGACAAGTTCATTTTGCATGATGGTCCTCCGTATGCGAATGGCGATATTCACCTCGGTCATGCACTGAACAAAATTTTGAAGGACATCATCATCAAGTCCCGCAGCCTCAGTGGTTTTGACGCACCTTACGTTCCGGGCTGGGATTGCCACGGTTTGCCGATCGAGCATCAGGTCGAAAAGAAGGTCGGCCGGGCCGGACAAAAGGTGGATGCCCGGACCTTTCGCCGCAAATGCCGGGAGTATGCCAGCCAGCAGGTGGCGCGCCAGAAGGCGGACTTCATCCGGCTGGGCGTGCTGGGAGATTGGGAGCGGCCGTATCTGACCATGGATTTCAGGACCGAGGCCAATATCATTCGCGCCCTGGGCCGCATGATCTCGGCCGGCCATCTGGTAAAAGGCTACAAGCCGGTCTACTGGTGTACCGATTGTGGCTCGGCGCTGGCGGAAGCGGAAGTAGAGTATGAAAACAAGGTTTCACAGCAGATCGACGTCCGTTTCCGGATTGCCGATATGGAACGCTTAAACAGTCTGTACCAGACCACCGATCATAAAATCGCGTCCGTCATCATCTGGACGACCACGCCCTGGACCCTGCCTGCCAATCAGGCGGTCGCTCTGCATCCGGAATTTGATTACGTGCTGGTTGACGACGGCGAAGAGCGCTTTCTGCTAGCGGCATCCCTGCTGGATTCCTGCCTGCAACGCTACGGGATTGAGCATTATCAGATCGTCGGCAGCATTAAAGGCCAGCTACTGGAACACCTGCAACTCCTGCATCCATTTTATGAGCGTACCGTGCCGATCATCATGGCCCGGCACGTGACAGCGGAAGCCGGTACTGGCGCGGTCCATACCGCACCCGGCCATGGCCATGACGATTTCGTCGTTGGTAGCGAATATGGTCTGCCGGTGGACAATCCGGTTGATGGCAGGGGGGTGTTCATCGACACTACCGGCCTGGTCGGTGGTATGCACATCGATAAGGCCAATAATGTCATCATCGAGCACATGCGGGAGACCGGGGCACTGATGCGGGTGGCGAAACTGGAGCACAGTTATCCGCATTGCTGGCGACATAAAACACCCATCATCTTTCGGGCCACACCGCAATGGTTTTTCAGCATGGATGGCAAGGGCTTGCGCGCGGATGCCTTGCGGGAAATTGACAAAGTGAGCTTCGTTCCGGATTGGGGCCGGCAACGGATCCGGGGCATGGTGGCCGAACGCACCGACTGGTGCATCTCCCGGCAGCGGACCTGGGGTGTGCCGATAGCCGTTTTTATTGATCGAGACAGCGGCGAGCTGCATCCCGAGACGGCTGCTCTGATCGAGAAGGTGGCCGTGCTGGTGGAACGGGACGGCATTGAGGCCTGGTTTGAATTGCAACCGGAAGCACTATTGGGTACCGATCACAACCGCTATACCAAGGTAATGGATACTCTGGACGTCTGGTTCGACTCCGGCGTTTCGCATTATGCCGTGCTGGCGACGGATCCACGGTTGCAATACCCGGCCGATCTTTATCTGGAAGGGTCCGACCAACACCGCGGCTGGTTTCAATCTTCCCTGCTGACTTCCGTTGGTA
>JACVQI010000006.1 GCA_015661095.1 Gammaproteobacteria bacterium | reverse complement strand
TTGCGGGAGCTGGCATTGGTGCAACGGGAACGCTGTCAGACCCTGAAAGAAATGGCCGCTCAGAGCCGCTATTTTTATACCGACTTCGAAAATTATGATGAAGCTGCTGCCAAAAAGCATCTGACGTTGGTGATCCTGGATGCGTTGGTTATGCTACGAGAGCAGTTTGCCGTATGCAGTGACTGGACTAAAGCTGCAATCCAAAGTGCGATTACTACCACCGCCGGGAAGTTTGACTTGAACATGGGTAAGCTGGCACAGCCTTTGCGGGTTGCAATTACTGGCGGTTCAGTATCCCCATCCATCGACGACACCGTGCGTTTAATGGGCAGGGAAAAAACCCTGGCCAGGCTGAATCGGGCCGTGGAATACATAATGCAGCGGCCGACTGTGGCTTGACACTGACCGGCCTGTCACGTACAGTCTGCCGCCTTGTTTTGGTGATTGGCAGCAATGGAAATTGATTGAATTAGCTTAGCCAATTACCTAGTCGGGGCCATAGCTCAGCTGGGAGAGCGCTTGAATGGCATTCAAGAGGTCGGCGGTTCGATCCCGCCTGGCTCCACCAGACATTTTATCGTAATTAGTGATTTGTGAATGGTGATTAGAAAATAAAGCAAAAACCATTTACCAATTACTAATCACGAATCACGAGTTTTGTCCCCATCGTCTAGCCGGCCTAGGACACCGCCCTTTCACGGCGATAACAGGGGTTCGAATCCCCTTGGGGACGCCAATTGTTCCAGCCCACTCGAAAGTAGTCTGGAATAATTAGCTTTTAAGAGTGTTTTGATTCGAACCCCAGGGTTCGACACAAAATCATCGGGAATGATTTTGAACGCGCGTGAGCGCGGCCTGTAGGGTGGAAGGCAGGACGCCTGGAATAAATTTGTCTGGAACAAATTTGAACGGCCGCAGGCCGGCCCGAAGGGTGGAGTACATGGAAGTACGGAATAATCCCCTTGGGGACGCCAATTTATCCTCTGCGACGAATCTGGCGTCTTATTTAATCGTTCGGCAGTCCCTGAATGTCAGTTGTTCTCACTCACCGGCAGGCCCGGATAATCTTGATGAAATATTTTACAATAAAGGCTATCCTATTGTTCCATAAGATATAATTATTTAAGGTTCTACATGCATCCTGAAAGGAAAGTATCAGTAATCGGGCTGGGGTATGTCGGCTTACCCGTCGCTGTCGGTTTCGCCCGAAGAGGGCGTGTCATTGCCTTTGACATTAAATCCGAACGCATCGCTGAATTAAGCAATTTCATCGATACGACTCATGAAATTTCAACTGATGTATTACGAGGAGCGGATATCCATTATACGGTGCAGCCAGGTGATCTGGCCCAGGCCGATTTTCATATCATCGCCGTCCCGACACCCATCAACCAGGCTAAGTATCCGGATTTAACGGCCTTGCTGAATGCTTCCAGAACTCTGGGTGCACATCTGAAACGGGGTGATATCGTCGTTTATGAATCAACGGTATATCCCGGAGCCACCGAAGAGGAATGTATTCCCGTTCTGGAATCTGCTTCCGGTCTGCGGGCCGGGAAGGATTTTTTTGTGGGCTATTCGCCGGAAAGAATCAACCCGGGCGACAAGATACACACCTTCAGCACCATCACCAAGATCGTGTCAGCGCAGAATTTGGAAACCCTGGCAATCGTCGCGGACATGTACGGTTCGGTGATCAGCGCTGATATCTACCGTGCCCCGAGTATCAAAGTGGCGGAAGCAGCCAAAATCATTGAAAACACCCAACGCGATTTAAATATCGCTTTAATGAATGAACTGGCACTCATATTCAGCCATATGGGGATAGATACAGGTGATGTGCTGGCCGCTGCCGGAACCAAGTGGAATTTTCTGAATTTTAAACCTGGCCTGGTTGGTGGGCACTGCATTGGCGTTGATCCCTATTATCTAACCTATCGTTCCGCCATCGCAGGTTATATCCCGGATATTATTCTGGCCGGACGTAGTATCAATGATGGTATGGGTATTTCAATTGCGGCGCGGGTGATCAAAGGGTTGATTCAATCAGGTAACCGGGTCAAGGACTGCATGGTGACAATACTCGGTCTGACGTTCAAGGAAAATGTCTCCGATATCAGGAATACCCGTGTGATCGATATTATCCGAGAGTTACAAAGCTATGGTGTCCAGGTACAGGTACATGATGTGCATGCAAGCCCGCGGGAAGCACTATCAGCTTATGCGGTGGAGATTAAGTCCTACCAGAAATTGCAGCCGGCCCATGCGGTTATCCTGGCGGTTTCCCATCGTGAATACCTGGAGCGTGGTTGGGATTTGATCGAAAGTCTGCTGGTTGACCGGCAAGGTTATGTCTTTGATGTGCAGCGAACCCTGGATAGAGCTTCCATTCCGGCCGGGGTCGTGCTGGAACGATTGTAAATGGAAAACTATGTCTAATATGAATCAAACAGTTCAGCCGGTTATTCTGGCCGGCGGCGGTGGCACCAGATTGTGGCCACTCTCCAGAGAAAATTATCCGAAACAATTTCTGAGTCTGGATGGCGGTTTATCGTTATTACAATCGACCTTGTTGCGGCTTAACGGTAGTTTCCGGCACGCTTCGATTAACCCTCCACTGGTGATCTGCAATGAAGCACATCGCTTTCTGGTTCAGGACCATAAAAACGATATCGGTATTCCACCCGGCGGTATTTTACTGGAACCGGTGGGCAGAAACACGGCTCCCGCCTTGACCTGTGCCGCGGTTTATTTCCAGGAAGCGGACCCGATATTGTTAATGTTACCGGCTGATCATGTGATCGATGATATTGATGGTTTTAACAAGGCGGTAAGCCTCGGTGTTGAACTGGCAAGTCAGGGGATGTTGATCACCTTCGGTATCGTTCCACACCGGGCCGAAACCGGTTATGGCTATATCCGGGGCGGCGCTAGCCTCAGCAACGGGGCCTATCGCTTACAGGAGTTTGTGGAAAAACCCGCCCTGGAATCAGCGGAAAACTATGTTCGGTCTGGTGAGTATTTCTGGAATAGCGGCATTTTCATGATGCGGGCTTCGGTATGGGAACGGGCAATCAAAAAATTCCAGCCAGACATATATGCAGCCTGTGAAAAAGCTGTTACCGGCGGTAGCAGGGATGGGGATTTTCTGCGATTACATCGGGAAAGCTTTGTGGCCTGCCCGTCCGATTCCGTTGATTATGCAGTCATGGAAAAGATTTGCAGTCCGGACAACGAATTTCAACCGGTCCTGATCGCCCTGGATGCCGGCTGGTCAGATGTTGGGTCGTGGTCGGCCGTATGGGAAGTGACTGAAAAGACCGTTGGCGGGAACGTTTTTAGAGGCGATGTTATCGCGGAAGACACGGAATCCACCATTGTGTACTCGGAACACCGGCTGGTCGCGACCGTGGGGGTCAGTAATTTACTGGTCGTAGAGACCGCAGATGCCGTCCTGGTGGGTGACATGACCCGCTCCCAGGATGTGAAGAAACTGGTTACTCGATTGAAAACAGATGCGCGAGAGGAATTGCTCAATCACCGGCAGGTGTACCGTCCCTGGGGTAGTTATATCTCCATTGATAATGGACCGAATTTTCAAGTCAAGCGACTGATAGTCAAACCGGGGAAAAAGCTCTCCCTGCAATTACATCATCGTCGGGCTGAACATTGGGTGGTTGTCAAAGGGACAGCAACGGTCACCATCGGGACTGAAACATTTGAGTTGGAAAAAAATCAGTCAACTTATATCCCGGTCGAAACCAGACACAGACTGGAGAATAAAGGAACTGAAATGCTGGAAATCATCGAAGTTCAATCTGGCGATTATCTCGGTGAAGATGATATTGTCCGGTTCGAAGATGATTTTGGACGGCATAAGTGACAAATATGGAGAATTATTTGCCGTATTTAGTCTCGGCGGTGCCGCGAATTCCTAAAGCAGGATTGACCTTAGGCTACTGCGTTTGTACCATACACGTTTCCCAATTCCCCGGTAGCTCAGTCGGTAGAGCGGGTGGCTGTTAACCACTAGGTCGGCGGTTCGAGTCCGTCCCGGGGAGCCAAACATATGCAGCCTCGCTTATTCCTGCAAGTCGTTAAAATTTTCAATGCCGATGGGGCTGATCATGGTCCAGTTTAAACTACACGCCGATTACCAGCCGGCCGGCGATCAACCCGAAGCCATCCAGGCTTTGCTGGCGGGAATCAAGGATGGTTTGGCGCACCAGACCTTGCTGGGGGTCACCGGTTCGGGTAAGACCTTCACAGTGGCGAATGTCATCCAGGCGCTGCAGCGGCCGGCCTTGATCCTGGCGCCGAATAAAACACTGGCGGCACAACTCTATGGTGAGATGCGGGAATTTTTCCCCAACAATGCGGTGGAATATTTCGTGTCTTATTACGACTATTATCAACCCGAGGCCTATGTCCCGACTACCGACACTTACATCGAGAAGGATGCCTCCATCAACGAGCATATCGAGCAGATGCGGTTATCCGCAACCAAGTCCTTGCTCGAGCGGCGGGATACCATCATCGTCGCCACGGTATCCGCGATTTACGGCTTGGGTGACCCGCAGGCTTATCTCAAGATGGTGCTGCACCTGGATCGCGGTGAGCGTATGGAGCAACGCTTTATTCTCAGGCGACTGGCGGAAATGCAATATACCCGGAACGAGATCGAGCTGCATCGTGCCACCTACCGTGTTCGCGGCGATGTCATCGATGTCTATCCGGCGGAATCGGAACGCGAGGCAATCCGGATAGAGTTGTTCGATGATGAAATTGAATCGTTGTCGTTTTTCGATCCCTTGACCGGAGTCATCCAGCGGCAGGTGCTGAGACTGACCATACACCCCAAGACTCATTATGTAACGGTCCGTCAGACTATCCTCGATGCGGTGGATGCCATCCGCGTAGAACTGGCAGATAGACTTAAGTATTTTAATGATATCAATAAGTTGGTAGAGGCTCAGCGGCTGGAACAACGAACCCGATATGACCTCGAAATGATGCTGGAAATCGGTTATTGCGCCGGCATTGAAAATTATTCCCGGCACTTGTCAGGACGCAAACCGGGTGAACCGCCGCCGACCCTGTTCGATTATTTGCCCCATGAAGCCTTGCTATTTATCGATGAAAGTCATGTCACCATACCGCAATTGGGCGGCATGTATCGCGGTGACCGTTCCCGCAAGGAAAATCTGGTCGAATACGGCTTTCGTCTGCCATGTGCGCTGGATAATCGACCCCTGCGTTTCGACGAATTCGTGCAGCTGGCACCCCAGACGATTTATGTATCGGCCACACCAGGACCTTACGAACGGACTCATTCCGGTCAGATAGTCGACCAGGTTGTGCGCCCCACGGGGCTGGTCGATCCTATGGTTGAGGTCAGACCTGTCGTAAAACAAGTGGATGACCTGGTTTCCGAGATCGGTAAACGCGTCGCCCTGAATGAAAGAGTGTTGGTGACCACCCTGACCAAACGGATGTCGGAAGACCTGACGGATTATCTTGCCGAGCATGATATCAAGGTTAGATATCTCCACTCGGACATTGAAACGGTTGAGCGGGTTGAGATCATCAGGGATTTGCGTCTGGGAGTGTTCGATGTGCTGGTGGGTATTAACCTGCTGCGGGAAGGGCTGGATATGCCCGAGGTATCGCTGGTGGCAATACTCGATGCGGACAAAGAAGGATTTTTACGTTCAGAGACGACACTGATTCAAACCATCGGCCGCGCCGCCAGGAACATCAATGGCATGGCCATCATGTACGCTGATCGAATTACGCGCTCCATGCAACGGGCGCTGGATGAAACGGAGCGGCGCCGGAACAAACAGCGGCAATATAACGAACAACACGGTATTACTCCGCAAGGGATTCGGAAGGCAGTGACCGATATCATGGAAGGTGCTTACGCAGATACCCGGACGAGAGGTGGCAAATGGGCCCGGGTGGCCGAACAACCCAACCCGTACTACGGCATGACGCCCGACTTGCTGATGAAAAAGATCAAAAAAATGGAAGAGCAAATGTATAAACATGCGCGGGACCTGGAGTTTGAAGAAGCCGCCCGGATCCGGGATGAAATCGCCCATATCAGGGCGCAGTGTCTGGAATTGCCGGACGAAAAGGCTGGTTGATCATTCAGTAGGTTGCCGGTATCCTGTCCCACCTTGTTTACCAGTACCGGTTGTAACTTTTAACTTTTTTCTTGTAACTTGTTACTGAATTTAGGCGCGTAGCTCAGTTGGGCGTAGCGGAACCAGAAAAAGGTCCAGTGGACCTTTTTCCCGCGTAGCGCTTAGGACACGACTGCATGGATGCAGGAGGTAGAACGAAACAGGAGTCCGAGTCGAGGAGTCCAAAGACGGGCCACTTAATGAGGCATGGAAGGCCGAATTTAGTGGCTACGATTAGAAACAGATTTCAGTAAAAGTATTTTAGTTGTAAAACACAGGCGCGTAGCTCAGTTGGTTAGAGCATCACCTTGACATGGTGGGGGTCGTTGGTTCGAGTCCAATCGCGCCTACCAAATTCCACAATCGAGCATGGCATTGGCTTAATGCCTGCTTTATTCCTTGACCAAGTGGCCTGTTGTGGGGGTCACCACTGATTAAAGAGGAAAACTTATGCCTGTCGTCCAACTGCCTGATGGCAGCGAGCGCAAATTCGATCAGCCCATTTCAGTAATGGCGGTCGCACAGTCTATTGGCGCTGGTCTGGCGAAAGCGACCCTGGCCGGGATGGTAAACGATAAACTGGTTGATGCATCATTTATAATCGAGCAGGATTCCAGGCTCCGCATAATTACCGATCGCGATCCGGAAGGGCTGGATGTCATCCGCCATTCCTGCGCCCATTTGATGGCGCAGGCGGTAAAGAAATTATTTCCGCAGGCCCAGGTAACCATCGGGCCGGTTATTGAAGATGGCTTCTACTACGACTTCGCTTTCGGGCGATCATTTACCACGGCCGATCTCGAAGCGATCGAAAAGATGATGACCGAACTAGTAAAACAGGATTTGAGCATAACACGGTCAGAAAGGCAGCGGGCAGATGCCATTGAGATATTTCGCGGCATGGGGGAGCAATACAAGGCGGAAATCATCGACGCCATCCCCGCCAACGAAAGCTTATCACTCTATCAGCAGGGAGATTTCATCGACTTATGCCGTGGACCACATGCCCCGAGCACCGGCAAGTTGAAGGCCTTCAAGTTGACCAAGGTGGCCGGTGCCTATTGGCGAGGGGATTCCAATAATGAAATGTTGCAGCGGATCTATGGGACTGCCTGGCCAGACAAGAAAGCCCTGAACGCCTATCTGCACAGGTTGGAGGAGGCGGAAAAACGCGACCACCGCAAGCTGGGCAGGCGGCTGGGTTTGTTTCATTTCCAGGAGGAAGCGCCCGGTATGGCGTTCTGGCATGCGAAGGGCTGGTCTATCTACAGGGTGCTGGAAGACTATATCCGCGATAAAATTCGTAATCATGGCTATCAGGAGGTCCATACACCCCAGGTAATCGACCGAATCCTGTGGGAAAAATCCGGGCATATGGCCAAATTCAGTGACGATATGTTCATGACCAGTTCGGAGACCAGGGAGTATGCCATCAAGCCGATGAATTGCCCGGCCCATGTACAGATCTTCAATCAGGGTCTCAAGAGTTACCGTGAATTACCCTTGCGCATGGCTGAATTTGGCTGTTGTCACCGGAATGAACGGTCAGGAGCTCTGCATGGATTGATGCGGGTGCGGGTCATGACCCAGGATGATGCACATATTTTCTGTACCGAAGACCAGATTCAGAGCGAGGTCGCGAGGTTTATCGACCTGTTGTATGAAGTCTATGCTGACTTCGGATTTACCGATCTCATCATCAAGTTGGCCACACGGCCTGAGAACAGGGTAGGCAGCGATGAGATCTGGGACAAGGCAGAACTGGCCCTGGAAGTGGCCTTGAATGAAAAGGCACTGGACTGGTCATTCAATCTTGGGCAGGGCGCATTTTATGGTCCGAAGATTGAGTTCTCCCTCAAGGACTGCCTGGACAGGGTTTGGCAATGCGGAACGATCCAGGTCGATTTTTCCATGCCGGGGCGTTTGGGGGCCGTCTACGTCGATGACCAAAGCGAAAAACGTACACCGGTGATGTTACATCGGGCGATTTTAGGGTCCTTGGAGCGTTTTATCGGGATTTTGATTGAACATTATGCCGGCGCCTTCCCGGTCTGGTTGGCGCCGGTTCAGGCTGTTGTGTCATCCATTACGGAAAAACAGGCGGAATATGCGGCTCAAGTCGCGACTTCCTTGAAAAATATGGGGTTCAGGGTCGAGTCAGACTTGAGAAATGAGACGATCGGCCTTAAAATCCGAGAGATCGCAATGCAACGCGTGCCCTACCATATTATCGTTGGGGCCCGCGAGCATGAAGAGAATACCGTGGCCGTGCGTACGCGTTCTGGTGTAGATCTGGGGGCAATGCAGTTTGCAGCCTTCGTTGATCGTTTGAATTCAGAAATAGCGTGCCGCGGCCGTAACGTTTTGGAGGAATAGATTATAGTTGCCGAAAAGTCAAACCGACTCAATGAGGAAATAACAGCATCACAAGTGAGATTGATAGGGCGCGATGGCGAACAGATTGGGGTTGTTCCATTGCAGGTAGCCCAAAGCAAGGCTGAAGAGGCCGAATTGGATCTGGTGGAGATAGTTCCGAATTCATCGCCGCCGGTCTGCCGGGTTATGGATTATGGCAAGTTTCTGTTTGACCTGAACAAGAAGCGTCAGGTAGCGAAAAAAAAGCAAAAGCAGATACACGTCAAGGAGGTTAAATTCCGACCGGGAACTGATGAAGGCGATTACCAGGTAAAACTGCGCAACCTTGTTAAGTTTCTGAATAATGGAGATAAGGTCAAGGTGACTTTGCGTTTTCGTGGCCGTGAGTTGGTGCACCAGGAGTTAGGCAGCAAGATGCTGGACAGAATTAAAAAAGACCTGGATGTTCATGGCGCTGTCGAACAATTCCCGAAACTGGAAGGCCGGCAAATGGTTATGGTACTGGCACCGAAAAGGCAGTAATTAAGTGAAAACATAATGTATTAAATTGAAGTTAACAAAACGAGAATTGGAATGCCTAAGTTAAAAACTAACAGAAGTGCCGCGAAGCGTTTTTCCAAGTCGGCTTCCGGTAAATTTAAACATCGACAATCGCACCGCAGCCATATTCTGACCAAGAAGAGCAGCAAGCGGAAAAGACATCTGCGCCCGATCGTCGCGATCCACGATAGTGATCAGAAAGCCATCGCGCGCATGGTTCCATACTTATAAGAGGTAAACAGTAATGGCCAGAGTAAAACGCGGCGTCAATGCCCGCGCCAGTCACAAATCAGTCATTGCGGCAGCCAAAGGTTACCGTGAACGTCGGAGTAATGTTTTTCGGGTCGCCAACCAGGCGGTTACCAGGGCCGGAGAGTATGCCTATCGCGACCGCAAACAGAAGAAAAGACATTTCCGTTCGCTGTGGATATTGCGAATTAATGCAGCGGCCCGGGAAAATGGTCTTTCTTACAGCCGCTTGATAAGTGGTTTGAATAAGGCAGAAATAGAAATCGATCGTAAGGTGCTGGCGGAGCTCGCCGTGACGGACAAGTTCGCTTTTGCCCAACTTGCCAATCAGGCCAAGTCCTGCCTCGCAAGCTGATTTACCCGAAACACTTTAATTCTTGCAGGGGGAATGGTCATCAACCTTTCCCCCTTTTTATTGCATGAAAAGAATATGGAAGATTTAAACCAAGTCATAGCTGAGGCCCTGGCGGCAGTAAAGGCTGCAAGTACTCTTATGCTTCTGGAACAAGTGCGGGTCGATTATCTCGGCAGGAAGGGCGCCATTACACAACACCTGAAATCCCTGGGGCAGCTGCCGACAGAACAGCGCCCGGCCGCGGGCCATGCCATTAACCAGGCCAGGGATCAAATCCAGAACGCCATCGCCGATAAAAAAACGGAATTGGAACAGCAGCAACTGGAAACCAGTTTACAGGCGGAACATATTGATATCACCCTCCCGGCGCTCGGCCAAAGTCCGGGCAGTCTGCATTTGATCACCCAGACATTTAATGAAATTGAATATCTGTTTGCACAGGTTGGATTCGCCGTGGAAGACGGTCCGGAGATTGAAGATGATGAGCATAATTTCACGGCGCTGAATATTCCTGAGAATCATCCGGCGCGTGCCATGCAGGATACATTTTATTTTGCCAATCACTTGTTGCTGCGCACCCATACCTCGCCGGTCCAGATCCGGGTCATGCAGCAGGGTAAGCCGCCATTCCGATTCATCGCACCGGGCAGGGTATTCCGTTGTGACGATATTGATGCAACACATTCCCCGATGTTTCACCAGGTTGAAGGTTTACTGGTTGATGAGGGGGTAAGCTTTGCCCAGTTGAAAGGACTGTTACAGGATTTTCTCAGGCATTTTTTCAGTGATGACGTGCAGATCCGTTTTCGTCCTTCCTATTTCCCCTTCACCGAGCCTTCCGCGGAAGTGGATATCCTGGGCAGTAATGGCTGGCTGGAAATCATGGGTTGCGGCATGGTGCATCCCAATGTGCTCAACAGTGTTGGCATTGACAGTGAAAAATATTCCGGCTTTGCCTTCGGCATGGGGGTGGAGCGATTGGCCATGTTGAAGTACGGGATCGATGATCTGCGTATATTTTTTGAGAATGATTTGCGGTTTTTAAGGCAATTTGGTTAAACGATGAAATTCAGCGAAAGATGGTTACGAGAGTGGGTGGACCCACCGATTACCAGCGACGCACTGGCGGAACAGTTAACACTGGCGGGTCTGGAGGTTGAGAGTATTACTAAATGTCAACCGGGCTTTACGAATGTTGTGGTTGCCCGAGTGGCACGGGTAGAGAAACATCCAAAGTCAGATAATTTATCCATTTGCGACGTGGATACCGGCGCTGGTAAAACATTTCTGGTCGTGTGTGGCGCTCCGAATGTACGTGTGGGAGGAGTTTATGCGTATGCCCCCGTTGGCGCCAGTTTGCCAGGCGGTAAAACGCTGAAACAGGCACGAATTAAAGGGGTTGATTCGGAAGGCATGCTTTGTTCCGCCGCTGAGTTAGGATTGGGAGACGTAGATGAATCCATACTGGAACTGGATGCAACGTCTGCTCCCGGTTGGCCACTGGAAACCTGTCTGCGACTGAATGATCAGATCATTGAACTTTCCCTGACCCCGAATCGCGGTGACTGTCTCAGCATCCGCGGGGTCGCGCGCGATATAGCGGTCATCAATAATATCGAAATCAAACAATTACCAATCCCGGCAGTTACTCCGACTATACAACACAGCAGGGCTGTCAATCTGCAAGCGCCAGCAGCATGTCCGCGCTACGTCGGTCGTGTGATTGCCGATATCGATATCAACCGGCCTTCGCCGCTATGGCTGACTGAAAAACTTCGTCGTTCGGAGATCCGCAGCATCAATCCAGTGGTCGATATGACCAATTATGTCATGTTGGAACTGGGGCAACCTTTGCACGCATTTGATAATGATTTGCTCAAGGGTGCAATTACGGTCCGTTTGGCGCAAAGGGGTGAAAAGTTAATGATGCTGGATGGAAACCAGGTGGAGTTGACGCCAGATACTCTGGTGATAGCTGATGACAGCAGACCCGTTGCCATGGCAGGTATTATGGGGGGGCTGGATACCGGTGTGACGGCTACTACAAAAAATATCTTTCTGGAAAGTGCCTATTTTACGCCTGAAGCCATTATGGGCCGATCCAGACTGTATGGCTTGCATACCGATTCATCGCACCGTTTCGAGCGAGGCGTGGATTTCGAACTCCAGGCACTGGTTATGGAACGGGCGACTAATCTGATTCTCGCGCTATGTGGTGGTCAGGCGGGCCCCATAGTCGATATTCGGGACCAGGCTGCTCAGCCAAAAAATCGAACCATACACCTGAGTGCCCGAAAAATTCTGCAGATACTGGGGGTGGTGATAGAACCGTCGCAGGTATCCAGCATACTTCACCGTCTAGGCATGGTAACGATTGAGCGTGCGGATGGTTGGGACATCAAGATCCCTTCATTTCGGTTTGACATCAATCTGGAAGCGGATCTGGTCGAAGAAATTGCCCGTATCTATGGTTACGACCGTATACCCAGTGCGCCAATAGTGGCGAAGTTGAATATTTTTCGTAAGAATAATTCTATAAATATAAATGAGTTACGAAATACTCTTGTGAATCGTGGTTATAATGAGGTCGTGACTTATAGTTTTGTGGATGCAGATCTGCAAAATCATATAATTGACGAAGGCGAGAGGACCATATCCCTGTTAAATCCGATTTCCAGCACGATGAATGTCATGCGGCGAAGTTTATGGCCGGGCTTAGTGACAACCTTAGTGTACAACCTGAAAAGGCAGCAACTGCGGGCCAGAATCTTTGAATATGGTCGGGTATTTTCCCACCAGGATGGTACTGTCAGACAGGATTTAACGATAGGTGGTCTCTCATACGGAAATAATTATTCAATACAATGGGATAAGAATAATAGTTTAAGTAATTTCTATAGTTTGAAAGGTGATATCGAAGCCTTGATATTACGCGGTGATGATGTTTCGGCTATCAGCTATCGCACTATCAATCACACGGCACTACATCCCGGTCAGTCAGCAGAAATTTTCTATAACAATCAAAGAATTGGAGTTTGTGGTGCGCTGCATCCCAGATTGCTGCAGGTATTGGAAATCCCCATGCCAGTGATGGTCTTTGAACTTGATTGCTCTGCAATTTCCATGCGCCAATCAAGAAAGTATAAAAAAATGTCGAAATTTCCGACAGTTAGGCGTGATATTTCAATACTCGTTGCCAAGGAACTTCCGGTTGAGAAGATTATGGACACAATCAAATCCGCTTCGCCGACTCTTTTATGTAACCTAGAGTTGTTTGATGTATATCATGGGGAAGGTATTGATATATTGAAAAAAAGTCTTGCTTTAAGCTTGACCTTTCAGGCATCATCAAACACTCTTACAGATGAAGCGGTTGAGGGAGAGGTCAGAAGCATACTCGCGGCCCTTAATTCAGAATTTGATAGCAAACTGAGAGAATAAAAATGGGTGCACTAACCAAAGCCGATATGGCTGAAAAGCTGTACGAAGAGTTGGGATTGAACAAGCGGGAAGCAAAAGAAATTGTGGAAATATTTTTTGAAGAAGTGCGAGCGGCTCTGGAAGCCGGTAACCAGGTGAAATTATCTGGATTTGGTAATTTCGATCTTAGAGATAAAAATCAAAGACCAGGAAGGAACCCAAAAACTGGTGAGGAAATACCCATCTGTGCCCGACGTGTCGTGACATTTCGACCGGGACAGAAACTTAAAGCAAGAGTAGAAGCATATGCTGGAAGCGTCCAACAATAGCGAATTACCTGTAATTCCCGGCAAGCGGTATTTCACCATCGGTGAAGTAAGCGATTTATGCGCGGTCAAACCTCATGTTCTGCGTTATTGGGAGCAGGAGTTTCCTCAATTAAAACCACTGAAACGACGCGGCAATCGTCGATATTACCAAAGACACGACGTCATCCTCATCCGTCAAATACGAAGCTTGTTGTACGAACAGGGGTTTACCATCGGTGGTGCCCGCCAGCGACTCTCTGGGGATGAGGCAAAAGAGGATTCCAACCAGAGCCAGCAGATTATCCGACAGATACGCACCGAGCTGGAAGAAGTTCTAGATATCCTGAGACGCTAGCGCAAAGTAAAAAGTCAAAAGCTGAAAGGAGTTGTCACTCCTGCATTTAGTGAAAACATTGCAAAGTGTAACGATTAGCGTTCATAATCCCCGTCGCCTATTAATCAATCCACCTCAAGTACTTGTCACTTTCTAACTTTAAACTTGTGACTGTTTTTCCGGGGCGTAGCGCAGCCTGGTAGCGCACCTGAATGGGGTTCAGGTGGTCGGAGGTTCAAATCCTCTCGCCCCGACCAGATCTAAAAAATTCTGGTCTTTTACAATAAAAAGGCCGGAATTTTTTGGATATATGGACGTGGATATGGAGAAGTCCGGTGTAAATCCTCTCGCCCCATCCTGATCTGAAATTCCATCTATTTTTCATTGCTGGTTTGAAATCACCAATCCAGCGCATGCTTATTCAAAATCTGAACATGTTTTTGGGTTTATTTTAGCCCGGATGAAATATGGACGGGGATTGTGTGGTGGTGGTTTATAATAACGGTATTCCACTTTCATCACGGAACACTCACATGGGCATATCCAAAGCTTTAAAACATGGTAACTTTCTGAAAAATTGTGCTACCGCTGGCCTGGTAATACTCGTTAACTTCATTACAGCCTGTGGAACGGTTGCGGATGAACACGAACGTATTTCAGTAATGAATCCGATCGGTTACGCGCCCGCCATAGAGCGCAAACCGATGGCAGCAAGACCAGCGGACGTGGAGGGTAAAACAGTCTACCTGGTGGATGTGACCTTTAATAACGGTGATGTGTATTTGCAGGAAATGCAGAAATGGTTTGCCGCCAATATGCCCGGTGTGAAAACGGAATTTCGATCGAAGAAGGGGGCCTATTTCACCGATGACCCGGCATTGTGGCAGGAGATACAGGCCGCCCATGGTCTGATGATCATGGCGATAGGCCATTGAAGCACCTGCGCGCCGGCGGTCGTCGGCCATGTAGCGACAGTGGAGAGTGAGTACGGCATACCTGCCGTGGGTGTGGCTATTCATGTATTGCATGACCTGGTCCGCGACAAGGCATTGGAAGAGGGTATGCCGGGCTTGCGGTTGGCATTCACTCCTAACCCGGTCGCAGGGAAAACCCCTGCGGAACTGGATAAGGATATAGCCGGACTGGATCCCATCACGCGGCAGCCACTGATGCAGGAGATAGTCGATTATTTGACCAGGCCGTTGACGGACGCGGAAAAACAAACCGGCTCTATCGAAAGACCACGGCAGCAATTGTTGGGGCCGGATACGGCAGAAAATCTGCAACAATTGTTTGATGCCAGATTCTGGAGCGATCAATTGCCCATCATCCCGCCGACCCCGGAAAAGGTGGCGGCGATGCTCCAACACACCAGCCACAAACCGGATGAAAAAATAGGCACCATGCGGGTGACCGGGGAACGCGAGGCGTGGTCCTATACGGTCGAAACCGTGGCCATCAACGCGGTGATGGCCGGCGCCAAGCCGGAATATTTTCCGGCGATCCTGGCCCTCGCTGCCACGCAGACCAACGCCAAGGCCAGTTCGACCTCATCCATGACCGCCATGGCCGTGTTTAATGGACCAATTGCCGATGAGTTGCCGTTGAATTCGGGTACTGGCGCCCTGGGTTTATATAACAATGCCGGGGCCTTGATAGGCAGATCCTGGGGACTGCTGTCATCCAATGTCACGGGGGGTTCGGTGCCAGGGCATACCTATCTGGGCGTACAGGGCAATCCCATGGGCAATGTCCCGGCCGTCTTCGCGGAGAATGAAGCAGCGTTGCCGAACGGCTGGAAGCCGGTGCATGTACAAAAAGGTTTTGCGCCAGAAGATAGCGTGGTCAGCACCTTCGCCGGTTGTCAGAGCCAGAACACCATGATGATCCTGCAGGATGAAGACTGGCAGTGGGTACTGCAGCGCTTCATCGGCGGTCTGGGACCTCCGAACCGGAGCGGCAAGATGCTGTTAATCGATCCGTCCACAGTCGGTCCGTTGCTGCGCTTCGGTTTCGATACCAAGGAAAAACTGATTGACTGGGTGAAGGCCAATGTCACAACGCCGAAAGCTCATTACTGGCTGGATCAGGAAGTCATTAATTACAAGCTCGGGTTGGCCCGGGCCGGGGTTGAACCATACGCAACCTGGCTGAAAATGCCGGATGATGCTCCGATCCCCTATCTGGATAATGTCAGCGTGGTCATGGTTGGTGGCGGTGGCAATGTGCGTTGGAGCGCCAATGAGTGTATTTACAGCCGCAGCGTCAAGGTGAATGACTGGCGCTGAGGTGCTTACTGAGCATCGATGTGGCCAACCCGGATGAATTATAAGATTGTTGTCGTAGTCATGGGCGATTGACATATGTGTGGAATAGTTGGCGCCGTTGCGCAAAGAGATGTTTGTCCGATCCTGCTGGAAGGTTTAAAACGGCTGGAGTACCGGGGTTATGATTCGGCCGGTATCGCCGTATTGAATGGCAACCACAAACTGGAACGGGTGCGCGTACTGGGCAAGGTTCAGGATCTGGTCACCAGTCTCAGTGCGCAACCGTTACACGGTGGCACCGGCATAGCGCATACCCGCTGGGCAACACACGGCAAGCCCAGTATCGAAAATGCCCACCCGCACGTCTACAAGGAAAAAATCGCGCTGGTCCATAACGGCATCATCGAGAATCATGAGCCGCTGCGACAGCAGCAAAAGCAACACGGTTTTGATTTCAATACGGAAACGGACACGGAAGTGATAGTCAATCAGATTGAGTATTATCTGCGGACCGGCCAGGATCTGTTGCAGGCTGTCTTCAATACCGTCGATGACCTGGAGGGCGCGTACTCGCTGGGCATTATTTGTACCGACGAGCCTGGGCGAATTATCGCGGCCCGTTCCGGTAGTGCCCTGGTCATCGGGGTCGGTATTGGAGAATATTTTATTGCTTCCGATATCTTTGCCCTGTTACCGGTGACGCAACAATTCATCATCCTGGAGGAGGGCGACATCGCGGATATTCAGCGGGATCAACTCCGGATTTACGATAAAAACCATCAGGCGGTGATCCGGCAGATAATCATTTCGCAACAGGTAGCCGAGGCCGTGGATAAAGCCGGTTACCGGCATTTTATGTTGAAGGAGATTTTCACCCAGCCGCTGGCCATTGCCGAGACTCTGGAGGGACGGCTGGCCGATGGCCTGGTAGTGGAGTCGGCCTTCGGCATGCGGGCGGCAACTATCTTTGATCAGGCTGAAGCCATCGATATCGTTGCCTGCGGTACCAGTTACCATGCTGGGCTGGTGGCTAAATACTGGCTGGAGGCGACGGCAGGGATCCCTTGTCAGGTGGAAATCGCCAGCGAATTCCGTTACCGGCGCAAAGTGGTCAGCAGGAATAGTCTCTTTGTCACCATCTCACAGTCCGGTGAAACGACCGATACACTGGCGGCGCTGGAGCTGGCCAAGACTTTGAATTACATCAGCACCCTGGCCATTTGTAACGTGCCGGAGAGTTCCCTCACCCGGGCGTCCGAACTGGTTTTTCTTACCCACGCCGGCCCGGAAATCGGGGTTGCCTCCACCAAGGCCTTCACCACCCAATTGACGGCCTTGTTCATGCTGATGATCCTGCTGGCGCGCCGCCGTGGCCTGACCAGCGAGCAGGAAAAGGGCCTCGTGCATCATCTGGAAACCCTGCCTGGCAAGATTAATCTGGCACTGGATCTTAACCAGCAACTGAGTGAGTTGGCCGAGCGGTTCGCTGACAAGCACCATGCGCTGTATCTGGGCAGAGGCTCCATGTTACCGGTAGCGATGGAGGGCGCCCTGAAACTGAAGGAAATCTCTTACATCCACGCCGAGGCCTATGCCGCCGGTGAACTAAAACACGGCCCGCTGGCGCTCGTCGACAACGATATGCCGGTGATAGCCGTAGCACCGAATAACCAGTTGCTGGAAAAACTGAAATCGAATCTGCAGGAGGTCAGGGCCCGGGGCGGCAAGTTATATGTTTTTACTGATACCGATGTGAATATACAGGCATCCGAGGATATTAGTATGATCAGAATGGCTCCTGTACCTGATTGCATCGCCCCGATCGTATTTACCGTGCCGTTACAATTATTTGCCTACCATATTGCCGTTTTGAAGGGGGCGGATATCGATCAACCCCGCAACCTGGCCAAAGCCGTCACGGTGGAATAGACGTGGTAAATGGAGTGTCGACGCCTGCATCAGTACCCGTAAATGTAACCACAATGTTGACGACATCTCCCGGTAATACAGCCCGCCAGGGGCGACTACCATGAATATTCCTTGCTTCCTATATTTTTTAATATTTTTGTAAGACAATACTCGCCACCTTCATCATAAAAACGGTTTTATTTCCATAAGCGATGAATAAACCTGTAGAGTCCATTCGTATCCTGGTAGTTGATGACGATAACGATATTCTGTTATTGCTGGATAAATGGCTGAAACAGGAAGGCTTCGAGGTAATCACGGTCACTTCCGCCGAAGAGGCGTTAAAGAAATTAATGCTGGCCCGGATCAATCTGGTGATATCCGATCTGATTATGCAGGGTATGAGTGGCATGCAACTGCTGGCGGAAATCCACCGGGAAAATCCGCTATTGCCAGTGATTATGCTCAGCGGCCAGGCGACGATACCCGATGCTGTGCAAGCCACCCATCTCGGTTCCGCCGCGTTTTTAACCAAACCCGCCGCCAGAGAGGACCTAATCGGCCACATCAAGCGCGCCTTGCGCATCGGGTCATATCAAACCGCAAAAGGCCAATTTGGCAAGAACATCATTTACAAGAGCAAGGCCATGAGCGAGTTGCTGGAATTGGCCAAACAGGTTGCCGATAGCGATATAACCGTGTTCATTACCGGCGCCACTGGCACGGGTAAGGAAGTCATAGCCAGAGCCATCCATGATGCGAGTGCGCGCAGCCAGAAATCGTTCGTGGCAATCAATTGCGGCGCTATCCCTGAGCAGTTGCTGGAGTCGGAATTATTCGGTCATGAAAAAGGTGCATTTACCGGCGCCAACACCAGGCATGAAGGCCTGTTTCAGGCTGCCCATGGCGGAACCCTGTTCCTGGACGAGATCGGTGATATGCCGTTGTCCCTGCAAGTCAAATTGCTGCGGGTGTTACAGGATTTACAGGTAAGGCCGGTTGGATCGACAAAAACCTACCCGGTCGACGTCCGGATCATTTCCGCGACGCATCGCGATCTTGATGCCGCCGTCGAGAATGGTGAATTCCGGGAAGATCTGTTTTACCGGTTGAAGGTTGTGCCATTGGCTATGCCGAACTTAACTGAGCGACGCGAGGATATTCCCCTGCTGGCGGCCCACTTTTTGCGAAGGTATGCAGGACGCAATGAGAAACCGGTCAAGCATTTTGCCCCGGCGGCCATGGAATATCTAATGACCGCTCCCTGGCCGGGAAATATCCGGCAACTGAACAATGTCCTGGATTTGTGTTCGACCTTGTGCAAAACGGATACTATCCCATTGAGCCTGGTTCAAAAAGCCATGCAGGACCAGCCGGGAGGCATTCAATCGCTTAAGGATGCCAAACACCGGTTTGAGCGGAATTATCTTTTAGGTGTGTTGCGCATGACCAGCGGCCATGTCGCCAATGCCGCACGAATGGCGGGTAGAAACAGGACTGAATTTTATAAGTTGCTCAATCAGCACGCTATCGACCCGGCCGAGTTTCGCCGAGTTAAAGCTGATGAAAGCGAGGCCTAGATTGCAATCGTAAAAATGAGGGTGACAGTATGAGCGATGAAAAAATTGTAGTAAAAATTGATCCCGATCTGGAGACGCTGATTCCGGGATTTTTGAATAACCGCAACAAAGATCTGGCGACGCTGCGTACCGCGCTGGAAGAGAAAAATTTTCCGTCACTACAATCAATAGGACATAGTTTAAAAGGTGTGGGCGGTGGTTACGGCTTTGCCGGCATGTCAGAAATAGGCGCCGCCATAGAGAAGGCAGCGAAAGGCCAGGCGTTGGGCGAGTTAAAGGATCTTATAGAGAGATACGGCAAATATCTGGCCGCAGTAGAAGTTGTCTATGAATAAAATCTGACGCCAACGAGAGACTGGGCCAGCAATGTCCGGACAAACTTCAAGGCACGCAAGTAAATTCTCCGTTTATCTCGTGGCGGTGGTCATCGGGCTCTCGTTCGCGCGGATCATCGTCTCCATCGCCTGGGATAATGCGCTTGAAGTTAATCGGCGCGAGTTTCAGCTTCACTTCGTCGCGTTGAAGGAATCCGTTCTCAGGAACGTCAACGCAGCACATCACGCCATCAACGGTATCGCCGCGTTTCTGCAATCCGAAGAGGCGATTACTCCACAACACTTCAATACAATAGCCGCGGAGTTCATACGGCAGCATCCGTATATCGAAGGAGTCGCTTACGCGCCGGCCGCTGCTGAAATCGATGTTTCTGATTTTGGCCGTGTGGCCGCCTCCAGCATGGATCGCCCGGTATTCCCCGTGCTTTACCAGACGCAAAGGAACTCCGATAAACCCTTATACACGGAGGGCGATGATCTGTTCAGAGAGGCGTCGATGGTGAATAACGTGAAACTGGCGTTGGAAACGGATGCGGTCGTGACCACCGCCGTGGAGGGCATACCCAATGGCAGCCGGAATTTCTGGATGATTAGATCGCTTGCCGGCGTTGACCGGCAAATCACCGGCGTGCTTGTCATGCTGGTAGGTACGGAGAAACTGCTGGGCCTGATACCGGCGGATACCGATTTGTCCATCACGATATTCAATGCCACCTCTAGCGTGAACGGACGGCAGATTCTGTACAACAAACTAGCTGCTGCAGAGTCGGTGCATGAATGGAAAGTGGATCCCATGAATGCAGACAGCCAGATACCGTTCACGAATTATTCAATCAAATTAACCGTGGGCAGGGATATCCGCTGGGGTGAGGTGGAGAAGAGCGGTGTGTATTACGCGTTACTGATCGGACTGGGGGGGACCTTGCTGCTGTTCGCTCTGGTGCGGACCAAAGAACTTCAGACCAGTCAATTGCAGGAGAGGAACATCGTAATCGAGAGAAAGGTGGAGGAACAAACCAGGGAATTGGCGGAGGCACGGGACCAGGCGCTGGCGGCATCACGGACCAAGTCGGAATTTCTGGCCAGTATGAGTCATGAAATCCGCACGCCGCTTAACGCCATTATCGGCATGTCGGAACTGCTGGTTGAGACACCCCTGAACAGCGAACAGAGGAAGTACATAGACGTTTTCCGCAAGGCCGGTGATACGTTGTTAGCGCTGGTAAACGACATTCTGGATTTGTCCAAGATTGAAGCACAGCAGATGGTGCTGGAGAAAATTGCCTTCAATCTCGTGGAAACCGTGGAAGAGGCGGTCGAGATTTATGCGCACAAGGCCGCGGAAAAGGGGATTGAGTTACTATCCGAGATTGACCCGGCCATTAATCCGGCGAGAATGGGAGACCCGACACGATTGCGGCAGATCATACTCAATCTCATCAGCAATTCGCTGAAATTCACCGAACGGGGCGAGATCGTGGTCAGGGCTGGTGTGGCCCCGACGCGTGGCGGCGAGGAGCTGCTGCATATGTCAGTCAGCGATACCGGTATTGGCATCCCACGGACAAAACTGGAAGCCATCTTTGAGAGCTTTACGCAGGTGGATTCGTCCACGACCAGAAAGTATGGCGGAACCGGTCTGGGCTTGACGATTTCACGCAGTCTGGCCCGGATGATGGGCGGCGAGATCGGGGTGACAAGCGAAGAAGGCAA
>JACVQI010000099.1 GCA_015661095.1 Gammaproteobacteria bacterium | reverse complement strand
TGGAAAGTGAAGCTGGTTACTTGCTGGAAATCGGTTTTAAACTGATATTTAAATAAGGAACCTCTGATTAACTCAGAGGTTCCGTCCGGTACATGGATGTGCCGGCATTTTTCAAACAGGCAACTGTTTGAAAAATGGAGCAAAGTAAAAGTCACATCTTTTGCTTTGCGGACTCTGAAAAGTCCAGGAGGGACTTATTCAGAGCTTCCTAAACCATCCACACTGGCAGAGCAGCGAACCGGTCAGACAAAAGTGCAATAATGTTCCAGCAGGATCTGTTGTGAGGAACGGGGTTTGGCGCTACCCGGCTTGCTGCGTTTATAACTGCCATCCGCCTGCAGTATCCAGGCCTGGGTATTATCGGACAGGTAATTAATCAAACCCAGTTGTATGAGCTGATCCCGTGGCCGTTTCTGCTCGATCGGGAAGCTGGTTTCCACCCGACTATGCAGATTTCTCGGCATCCAGTCGGCGCTGGAACAAAACAGTAACTCATCGCCGCCGGCAAAGAAATAATAGACCCGGGAATGCTCCAGAAAGCGGCCGATGATGGAGCGTACCTGGATATTTTCGGAAACGCCTTTGATGCCGGGTCGTAGACAGCAGACACCGCGGATAATCAGATCAATCTTGACGCCGGCCCGCGAGGCCCGATACAGGGCGCGAATAATTTCCGGATCGACCAGGGCATTCATCTTGGCGATAATGCGTGCTTCCTTACCATGCTGCGCATGGTGCGCTTCCTGCTCGATGAAATTCAGCAGATTCTTGTGCATGGTAAACGGCGATTGCAGTATCATTTTCAGTTTTTCCACACGCCCCAGGCCGGTCAACTGATGAAAAATTTTATTCACGTCTTCGCCCAGGCGCTTGTCACAGGACAACAAACCATAATCGGTATAAGACCTGGCGGTGCGGGCATGGTAGTTACCCGTACCCAGGTGGACATAGCGACGCAAGGAACGCCCTTCCCGGCGCACCACCAGGATCATCTTGGCATGGGTTTTATAACCGACCACGCCATAGACGACATGGGCGCCGACTTCCTGCAAATCGCTCGCCAGCCCGATATTGGCCTCCTCTTCGAACCGGGCCCGTAATTCGATGACAACGGTTACTTCCTTGCCGGTGCGGGCCGCCTCTTTCAGGTGCTCAACCACAGCGGAGTCATCGCCGGTCCGGTACAGCGTCTGTTTGATGGAGAGCACGTTCGGGTCTGCGGCAGCTTGCCGCAAAAAATCGATGACGGGCGCAAATGACTGGAACGGGTGATGCAGCAGGATATCACCATGATGCAGGGCCTCGAAAATATTGGAATTGCTTTCCAGGCGCGGCGGAATGGCCGGGATAAACCCCTTGAATTTCAGGTCTGGCTTGTCGACCAGATCATACATGGCGGACAGGCGGTTGAGATTGACCGGCCCCTTAACCTTGTATAAATCATCGACGGTCAGTTCGAAGGTGCGCAGCAGAAAATGACTTAACTCATCGGGACAATTATCGGCGACCTCCAACCGTACCGCGTCACTGAAGCGGCGGGAAGGCAGTTCGCCTTCCAGGGCGCGCGCCAGATCATCCACCTCTTCGTCGTCAACGAACAGGTCGCTGTCACGAGTGACTTTGAATTGATAAAAGCCGGTGACCTTCATGCCGGGGAATAATTCATCGACATGGGCATGGATCATGGACGAGAGCAGGACAAAATCGTGCGGGCCGGAGGTATGCTCGGGTGGAATATGCACGACCCTGGGCAGGGAACGCGGCGCCTGAATGATGGCCTGGCGCGCCTCCCGGCCGAATGCATCCTTGCCTTCCAGGGAGGCGATAAAGTACAGGTTCTTGTTCAGGACCTTGGGAAACGGGTGGGCGGGATCCAGTCCGATCGGACTCAACACCGGCCGGACATTGCCGTTGAAGTATTTCTTGACCCAGCGGGCCGCGGCGGGTTTCCAGTCCGAACGCCGCCGGATCCGGATCCGCTCCTTCGACATGGCTGGAATAATCACATCGTTAAGAGCCTTATATTGTTCCTCCACCAGCTTATGCGCAACCTCACTGATCCGCTTCAGCACTTCGGTGGGGGTCAGGTTATCGGGACCGGTCTGGACGGATTTGTATTTCACCTGTTGCTTGATGCCAGCCACGCGGATCTCGAAAAACTCATCCAGATTGGTGCTGGCGATGCACAGGAATTTCAACCGTTCCAGCAAGGGCATGGTCTCGTCCTTGGCCTGGTCGATTACTCGCCGGTTGAATTCCAGCAGGCTGAGTTCCCGGTTGATATAAATCTCGGGATTTTCCAGATTAACCGCGTCCATTTTATTTTTTACCGGTGAGTGAAATGACGGGAAGGTATGGTTGATTTAAATCAGCTGGTCATATCCTAGCATGATTAACCCTTAACTTCCTTTTCCATCTCCTCCAGGCTGATATGCCGGACATCCTTGCCTTCGACGAAATAGATGACATATTCACAGATATTACGGGCATGATCACCAATCCGTTCCATGGCCCTGGCTGACCAGACGGTATCCATGGCGCTCGTGATATTTTTCGGATCTTCCATCATATAGGTAATCAGCTGGCGCACGATGGCGCCGTATTGGGCATCGGCGCCCGGATCCCGGCCGGCGATTTCCAGTGCCGCCTTCGAATCCATCCTGGCAAACGCATCCAGCGCCCCGTGCACCATGTTGCGCACATAATTACCCATGGAACCGATGTCGATATAGTAAGACTTGGGACCCTGTTTCTCCGCCAGATCAATGGCCATATTCGCGATCCTTTCCGCTTCATCGCCAATTCGCTCCAGATCCGTGATGGTCTTGATCACCGCGGTGATTAATCGCAGATCACCCGCCGCCGGCTGGCGCCGGGCCAGGATTTGCGTGCATTCCTCGTCGATGGATACTTCCATGGCATTAACCTCATATTCCGTATCGAGCACCGCTGAACCGAGCTCGATATCGGACTCCATCAACGCGCTTAAGGCGTCGGTCAACTGTTTTTCAACCAGACCACCCATCGACAAGACACGACTACGGATGTATTCCAGTTCATTGTCAAATTGCTTTGATATGTGTTGTGGCAATCCCGTACTACTCATATTTCGTTACTCCAGTCAGTTGCAACCGTGTTAACCATAACGACCGGTAATATAATCTTCTGTCATCTTCGTCCGGGGCTTGGTAAACAGTGTATTCGTGTCATTAAACTCTATCAGCTTGCCCAGATACATGTAGGCCGTATAGTCCGAAACCCGGGCAGCCTGCTGCATGTTGTGAGTGACAATTATGATAGTGTAGTCTGTTTTTAGTTCATAGATTAGCTCTTCGATCTTGAGCGTGGAAATTGGATCGAGCGCTGAGGCCGGTTCATCCAGCAATAATACTTCGGGCTCGATAGCTATCGCGCGCGCTATCACCAGGCGTTGCTGCTGACCGCCGGACAAACCCATGGCGTTGTCATCCAGGCGATCCTTGACCTCATCCCATAAAGCGGCACTGCGCAGAGACTTTTCCACGACTTGGTCCAGTTTGCGCCGTTCCCGGACCCCCTGGATACGCAGTCCGTAGGCGACGTTTTCGAATATGGACTTGGGAAATGGATTGGGTTTCTGGAATACCATCCCGACCCGTCGGCGTATTTCAGCCACGTTTACGGCCCGGTCCATGATGTCCAGGTCATGCAACCTTACTTCCCCGGTGGTACGGACACTGTCGATAAGATCATTCATGCGGTTAAAACACCGCAACAGTGTGGACTTGCCGCAGCCGCTTGGGCCGATGAAGGCAGTCACACGCTTTTTCGGGATCATCATGCTGATATCGCTTAGCGCCTGCTTCTCGCCATAATAGAGATTAAAATCCGTGACACTGAAACATTCCTGTTCCTCGGCCAGCGTCACTTTTCCAAACTTTCTGGTAATGGCATTGAGGTCCATGGCATGGGTACGGCCTCGTTCGGGCCTGGCCCCGCTGTCAATGCTCTGCTGTTCTTCAGTCATGGTTGCGCTTGTTTCCTGGTTATTGCTGTTCGGCTGCACGGTATTTCTCTCTCAGAGTATTCCGGATCCTGATAGCTGTCATGTTTAAAACAATTATAATCACCACCAGCAGCAAGGCGGTAGCGTAGACCAACGGCCGCGCCGCCTCCACATTCGGGCTTTGAAAGCCGACATCGTAGATATGAAATCCCAGATGCATGAATTTTCTGTCCAGATGCAGATAGGGGAAGTTGCCATCCAGCGGCAGAGCCGGCGCCATTTTCACCACACCTACAAGCATTAACGGTGCCACCTCGCCCGCAGCCCGGGCAATGGCGAGAATCAATCCGGTCATCATGGATGGCGCAGTCATCGGCAATACCGTGCGCCAGAGGGTTTCAGCCTTGGTGGCCCCCAGTGCCAGACTGCCCTCGCGTATTTCTCTGGGTACCCTGGCCAGGCCCTCTTCGGTAGCCACGATCACCACCGGCACCGTCAGCAGCGCCAGGGTCAGGGAGGCCCACATCAAGCCGGGTGTGCCAAACGTGGGTGTGGGTAAAACCTCGGGAAACAGGAGCTCATCGATGTTACCGCCGACAAAATAGACAAAAAAGCCCAACCCAAATAATCCATAGACTACCGAAGGTACACCGGCCAGATTATTAACGGCGATGCGTATCAGCCGGGTCAACGGTCCCTGCTTGGCGTATTCATGCAGGTAAACCGCGGCGACCACGCCGAACGGCGTCACTATCAACGCCATCAGCAACACCATCATGACTGTTCCGAAAACGGCGGGGAAGATACCACCCTCGGTATTGGCCTCCCTGGGTTCATCGGTAACAAATTCCCATAATTTATGAAAATAGAATCGGGTCTTTTCAAAAATGGTCATGCTGTTGGGCCGGTAAGTGTGGACCACGCTGGCGAAGGGCAGTTCCACCTCGGTGCCATCGGCGAGCCGGGCGCTAAACCGGGGACGGTTGAATTGCTCATAGAGCGACGCCAGCTCATCCGTGAGTTGCGTATATCTGGACTGCAGTACGACGCCTTGCCGGCTGATTTCCTCATGTTCCGCCGCTTCCATAATCCCGAGTAATTCGAGTTTTCTTTCCCGTAAACGCAAACGTTCCATATCAAAGTTTATAGTGCCGATGAGGTTTTTTTCGATGTGCCGGATCTGGTCAAAAATGCGGCCGCTGTCGGCGATCTGTCGCTGCATTTTTTCCCACAGATCAACCTCTGGGCCGGCGCTGATGGTCTGGTCCTTTATTTCAACCAATGTCCCGTAAAAATTTCCCCACTCACGCCGCTCCACGGCCATCATTTCGTCCGGGTAAGCAAGATTCGACATGGCGGGGCCAAGGACCCAGCGGAAATCCAGGCCCAAAAAATCACGATTGCCGGTTTTGATCAGAAACCGATCGACGCTGGTCTGGCCGGGTGGCACTCTGGAATCTGTTTCAGGCAATCTGGCCAGCGGTACTAGCTCATGATCCGCGAATTCTCCAGCCAGTTGAATTTTGCTGCCGTCGTCGTCCACATAAGCAAAACTCGCAATCTGCGCCGGCCAGAAATGGCCCAGGCCATTAACGGCGATCAGCAGCAACAGACCGGCAACCATCAGGATTAAAATCGAGACCGCCCCCGCGCTCAGCCAGATGAACGGACTGCCGCTCTCGATCCATTGTTTGAGTCGCGCCGCCATTTACAATGAACTGTACTTGAGGCGCAAGCGCTGGCGTACCAGTTCAGCGATGGTGTTAAAGACAAACGTCACGAAGAACAGTACCAGCCCGGCCAGGAACAGCACCCGGAAGTGGGTACTGCCTACTTCGGATTCCGGCATCTCCACGGCGATATTCGCCGACAGGGCGCGAAACCCCTGAAAGATGTTCATGTCCATAATCGCGGTATTCCCGGTGGCCATGACCACGATCATGGTTTCTCCGACCGCCCGGCCCAGGCCGATCATGATGGCGGAGAATATTCCCGGACTGGCCGTCAACAGCACCACGCGCACCATGGTCTGCCATGGCGTTGCACCCAGGGCCAGAGAACCCGTGGTCAGTGACTTGGGCACGCCGAAGATAGCATCCTCACTGATGGAAAAGATGGTCGGGATAACGGCAAAACCGATGGCGATGCCGACGACGAGAGAATTTCTCTGTTCGTAGGTTATACCCATTTCCTGCCGGAGCCAGTAGGGCAGGTTGCCGTCAAACAACCATACTTCAAGCGGGCCGCTTGCCCATAAAGCCAGTATCACGGAACCAACAAGAACAGGCGCGAGCAGGATCGCCTCGTTACCATCAGGAACCCGCGCACGGGTGGAATCCGGTAGTAGCTGCCAGCACCAGGCGACTGCCAGTACCGTAAATGGGGCTAACACCAGGATTAAAAACATTCCCGGCAAATGGCTCTCGACATAGGGGGCAAACCAAAGGCCGGCCAGAAAGCCCAGGATGACCGTTGGCAGGGCAGCCATGATCTCGACCGTCGATTTGACCATGCTGCGAACCTTTGCCGCCATGAAGTAGGCGGTATAAATCGCCCCCAGTATCGCCAGCGGTATGGCGAAAATCATGGCATAAAAGGCAGCCTTCAGCGTACCGAAAGCCAATGGCGTGAGGCTGAACTTGGGTTCGAAATCGCTGCTGGCTGATGATGACTGCCAGATATATTCAGGCCGATCCCGGCTCTCATACCAGACCTTGCCCCAGATGGACTGCCAGGACACTTCCGGGTGCTCATTAGCCACATCCAGAAACTGCACGTTACCCCGTTCGTCCTCGGCCAGTATGGCATTCGCCCGCGGGGCAATGGCAACGTGCCGCAAGGGCGTTTCAACTAACCGCGCCAGTTTGATGGTACGGTGCGCAGTCGTATGATAAATACCCAGATAACCGTTTGCATCGATGCTGACAAAACCCTTGCGGGAATATTCGGCCCGCACCGGGAACCATTGAGTGATACGACCAGCGCTATCGCCCACAAGGATCGATATGCCGCCGCTCAGAAACTCGAGACTGGTTATGTGGTTGCCTTTCGCGACCGCCCTGACTTTCTGGATCAACCGTGGCGTGGTTTTATTACTGATATCGAAATAGCTGATATAGCCGTCGCTGTCCGCCAGATATAGCTCCCGCTGATCCACATCCAGAATGATATGAGAGATATTTTTCTCAACCGGAATTGAACTGGCTAACGTAGCGAGCTTCGGTTCATCTTCAATTAACGACTCTTCCTGGCGCAAATTTAGCAGCAATAACCTCGAGTCGGCGGTTAAAGCGGCGATGGTGGCCTGTTCACCGTCCCATTGGGCGGCCAGCATGACCAGCGCATTGCCGCTGGCATCCACTATGATCGGTTCAGGCCCAAAGGGATAGGTTATGGAAGGCGTGATCAAACGAATATCATTCGGGTAGGTGACCCGGTATTGATGCTGAGCCAGTATGACGCCGCCATCAGACAATCCAACAGCCAGCATGGCCTGCGCCGGATCGCCCGAGGCGAACGCCGTCACTTCTGCCGGTGACCACGCTGTCAGATCAATAACCGCCACAACCTCGCCACCACCGGTTTTGAAAAAATCCGCCTGCCCGGATTTGTTGATCCGCAGGCCGATTTCATGCTGCTCTTCCAGTGCGTAGAACATGGTTGCATCCGCTTTATCTCCTGGAGCAGGATAGTCGGTTATTAAATTGACTTGTGCCGGTTTAAATATCGGCAACACGACGTATAACAGATAAAAAGCGATGAGGACGATGGCGATAATAACGCTGACACCACCGAATGACATCAAATAGCGGTTTAACACATCCTTGATATGACGCCACTGACGATGCCGTAT
Source organism: Gammaproteobacteria bacterium (assembly GCA_015661095.1). Classification (GTDB taxonomy): domain Bacteria; phylum Pseudomonadota; class Gammaproteobacteria; order Eutrophobiales; family Eutrophobiaceae; genus JACVQI01. Next base: position 3,592 of record JACVQI010000099.1, on the reverse strand, counting down.
CGCCTGAGGGGAATGGAAATCCGCCAGTACGGAGTGGCGACTGCTGGAATTGGGCTCGGCCATGGCAGCAGCTAGTCTAGAGTTGAATTATGACAGTATTGTTACAGGCGGGTTATTACCCTGTTTTTATCGGAATTTTTCAGTGTTTTCTCAAGGTGGTCGGGTGGGATCGAAGGAACCACTGATTAGCATAGAGATTCCAAACGGCATAGCCCACGGCCTGCTACCCGTGGGCCTACTGCTCAACGTGCCCTGCGATAAAGCATGCGGATATCGCACTACGTAAGATGGCCTCCACATTTGACTGTTTAATTACCCGCGTCGGAACCTTCGACAACCGCCAATTGCCTGGCTGCAATCTTCGCCGTCAGGGGTATATAGCCATCTTTAATAACCACCATCTGGCCGCTCTTGGACAGGATCATTTTAAGGAACTCCCGCTCCAACGGCGGCAGGGGTTTGTTTGGCTGTTTATTGACATAGATATAGAGAAATCGTCCAAGCGGATATGTTCCGGACAGGGCGTTCTCCGGTGTAGCCTCGATAAAATTATCGCCAGCCTTCCTGGCCAGAGGCACGCCCCGGACCCCGGAGGTACGGTAGCCGATACCGGAATAGCCGATGCCGCTGATGGACCGGGTGATACTCTGCACCACCGAGGCGGAACCGGGTTGTTCGTTGACATTATTTTTAAAGTCGCCCTTGCATAATGCCTCTTCCTTGAAATAACCATAGGTGCCGGAAACGGAGTTGCGCCCGTACATCTGTATTGGGCGATTGGCCCAGGCGCCGGTCAGACCCAACTGCCCCCAGGTGATAATATCTTCGTCATGACCACAGTTGCGAGTGGCGGAGAAAACGGCATCAACCATGGCAATAGTCATACCCTGGATCGGGTTGTCCTTGTTGACGAACACCGCCAAAGCGTCGATTGCGACGGCCACGGCAGTGGGTTTGTAGCCTTGTTTGGATTCGAAAGCGGCAATCTCCACGCCTTTCATTTTGCGACTCATGGGGCCAAAATTGGCAGCGCCTTCGGTCAAGGCTGGCGGCGCCGTGGAAGAGCCCGCAGCCTGTATTTGCACGCTGACGTTGGGATAAAGCTTTTTAAACTCCTCGGCCCAAAAGGTCATGAGGTTCGCCAGGGTGTCGGAGCCGACACTGATAATACTGCCCGACACACCACTGGTCTTGCTGTATTCCACCAGACCGGAATCGACGTTGTCAGCACACGCCGCGTATGACATGCCAAGCGTCAACAGACTGACGACTGACTTCAGAATATAGTTCTTCATGATTATATTTCTCCGCGAATTGATTTATTGGATGATGGCTATATTGTCGATTTTGAATGACATGGCTATGAAGGTAATATTACAGTTCTAAGACTCAGGCATGGTCCAGGGTTACCGTTGCTTGCGCGCGGTCATTAAGGTGCTGACCACGAAATTGACCTGGGAGTAGTAGCAGCCGGCAACATCACGGCAGCGGCTACCCGGCCACGGGTATGTCGTCAAGTTTTTCCTTATGAACAACCACAGCCGCTGGGAATCGGCAGCGAAAGGTGCTGCCCTTGCCAGGTTCACTTTCAATGTCCAATTCAGCATTGTGCCGGCGCAACACATGCTTAACGATCGCCAGACCAAGACCGGTCCCGCATTTATCGCGCGAGCGTCCTTTGTCGACGCGGTAAAACCGTTCCGTCAGCCGCGGCAGATGTTCTGGTGCAATCCCCTCACCGGTGTCAGTCACTTCCAGGCAGGCGCTGGATTTATCCGCAAACCAGCGTATGCGTATCGCCCCATGTTCAGCTGTGTGCTGTACCGCGTTAACGACAAGGTTTGAAAACGCGCTGTAAATTTCATTCCGGTTAACCTTGAGCAACAGCTCCGGATCCGTCTCAATGGAAAATTTATGCTCCAGTAAACCACCCAGTGTCTTGGCCTCTTCACAAACAGATGCCAGGGTCTCCGCTACCGACACAATCTCCAGTCGGGCTGGTTCCGGGTCCGTTTCCAAAGTTGATAATTCGAGCAGATCTTCTATCAGCCTGCGCATCCGGTCGGTCTGGTTGCGCATCTGACGCAATTGTCCCAGCCAGGCCTTCATGGGCCCGTCCGCCTCGTCTTCAAGCGCCTCCAGATAACCGGAAATTACCGTGAGCGGGGTACGTAATTCATGGGAAGCATTGGCAATGAAATCCTTGCGCATCCGGTTGGCGCGATGGATGCCGGTAATATCCCGCGCCAGTAATAATTGCTGTTTTTTTCCATACGGAACGATACGTAATTCCAGCCACAAGTCCGGATTCGACTGCGGTGCCAGTTCCAGCCCACGGTAGCGGCTGCTGGACTCCGCTTCCTGTAAATATTTCAGCAGGCTGGGTTTCCGGACCAGGTTTGAGATGCGCTGCCCCGCATCGTGCGGCCAGCAGATACCCAGATATTTCTCGGCGTTCTCATTCGCCCATTCGATGACACCATTATGTCCCAGTATTACGACGGCATCCGGTAAGGCAGCGGTAGATTCCTGAAAGCGTTGCAGGTATTTGGATAATTTCTTCTTGCGCTTTTTGTGATGCAGACGTAAAAAATCGACCTCCTTGGCAATATAATTGATCAGGCCGGACATATCCGGTGGCGCCCTGTTTTTGCGATTTTGTATCCATAACAATAATTGCTTGAGCGTCCGGTATTGCCAGGCAAAATACAATACCATTCCCACCACCACACAAATCAGGGCCTGTCCCGAGACCATACCGGCCAGGAGGCTGAGAAACAACACGCCCGCGAACCGCCAGATATCCGCCTTCACGGCAAGCTCTGGCTCATTTGCTGGAAAACCGGTAGCCGACGCTGCGTACCGTTTGGATGAACTTTGCGCAACTGTACGGGGTCAGGGTTTTACGCAACCGGCGGATGTGCACATCGACGGTGCGTTCCTCCACGTAAACATTCCGGCCCCATACCTGATCCAGCAACTGCGCTCTGCTGTATACCCGTTCCGGATGGCTGATAAAAAAGTGCAACAACCGGAATTCAGTGGCACTCATCGCTATTTCTTCACCACGTGCGGTAACCCTGTAAGTCACCGGATCCAAACTCAGGCCGCCGGATTCGATAACCGCGGTCGCCTCCTCCTGCGAGACCCGCCGCAAGGCAGTCCGAATGCGCGCCAGTAATTCCTTGGTGGAAAAGGGTTTGGTAATGTAATCATCAGCGCCCATATCCAGGCCCCGTACCTTGTCCATTTCATCACTCCTGGCGGTCAACATGATGATGGGTATGGTTTTGGTCTCGGGATCCGATCGGATCCGGCGGGCATAATCGATACCACTCGTTCCCGGCAGCATCCAGTCGAGCAGGATGAGGTCCGGTTTTTTCCTGCTTATGAGCGTACTGGCCTCTTTCGCATCAACGGCCTCTTCAAAAGTATAGCCTTCCTTCATTAAGGTATAGCCCAGCATCTCCCTGATACTGACTTCATCCTCGATGATCAGTATCTTAACCTTCTTCACTGCGTCATTGACCGTAACCATATAGCGGTATTTAAAGGTAATCATATTACAAATGTATGACAAAAAATATATATT
>JACVQI010000098.1 GCA_015661095.1 Gammaproteobacteria bacterium | reverse complement strand
ACAGCCGCGGTTCAGGTGGATGATGACCCCCTTGGCCCCCCAGTCGCGTGCGAGCGACGGGACCACGTCCAGCTTGCCGGGGACATGCAACAATCGCTTGAAGAACTGGGCTTCCAGGTACCAGCGGGCCAACGGTATCCTGTCTGTATACCAGCGGCGTGTTGACTGAGATGACGGGACTGGATTCAGTCACGCCATAGCCTTCATAAACCCGGATGCCAAATTTGTCCATCCACATCTGGCGGGTATCATCGCGTAATTTTTCCGCGCCGGCGACGGCATAACGTAAGGAATGGAAATCATACATATGGGCGTAGCGAGCGTAGCCTTTGAAGAAGGTGCTGGTGCCGAACAGAATGGTGGCGCCCAGTTCGTAGATTAACTCCGGGATGATGCGGTAATGCAGTGGACTGGGATAGATAAAAACCTTGCTGCCGCCCAGTAGCGGCATCAGACAGCCAGCATTCAGACCAAATGAATGAAACAGGGGCAGGCAGGCAAAGACCAGGTCTTTTTGATTGAAGTTGATGTGGCAACGGACCTGGGCGAAATTGGCCAGGATATTCTTATGGGATAACACCACACCTTTAGGAATACCTTCGGAACCGGACGTAAACAGGATGACCGCCGCGGCATCAGGATCGACGTTCCGGGTTTGCAGCCGGTAACTGGTCTCAGGCCAGAGGCTGCCGATGGCACCTACTAGTTTATCGATGGTGGTCATCCCGGCGCGTAACTCCTCCAGATAAATCAGTTGCAGATGTTTTTCCAGTTCCTGCACCAGCCGTTGCAATTTGGCATTTTCAATAAAGCGCCTGGAGGTATAAATGGTTTTGATGCCGGCGATATGGCAAGACTTCAAGATCGCCTGGACGCCGGCGGTATAGTTCAGCATCGCTGTCACCCTGCCCAGAAACTGCAGCGCCATGAAAGTGATGACATTGGCGCTGACATTCGGCAACAGCACACCGACATGTTCCCCCGCTGAGGTTTGCCGCTTGAGCAGGCGCGCCAGGATCAGGATTCTGGTGATGAGTTGTTTGTAGCTGAGCGGTTCGCGGTTGATATCTTCAATGATTACCTGGCGGCTGCCGTTACGGCGGCTGGCCTCGAGTAATGCCGCTATGAGAGTCTTGTTAAAGTCATAAGTGGAGAAATGGATCTTATACATCAGGTTTTGCATGGCCCGCGCCGCGGCTTCCCGGCGGGCATGACCCTTGATCGCCGGGCTGATGGCAAGCCGCTCCGGCGGCAGGAACCGCAGGGTAATACTCGGGAACCAGCTGACATGTCCCGTGCCCCGCATATGGGAAAATCGCGAAAGCTGGGCGCCGTCGATGGCAACCGGCAGCACCATCGCTCCGGCCTTGTCGGCTACCATACCCGGTCCGGCATATATCTTCATCAGGATCCCGGAAGTGGTGATTCGACCCTCCGGAAAAATCACCGCCTTCCGGTCGTGTTTAATGAATTTGATCATCGATTTCACTGACAGTGGATTGGCCGGATCCATGATGAAGAGGTCCACGAATTTCAGAAACCATTTGAAGCGGGGTGTTTGGGCGATGCGGGTGTTGATGGCGAAGGTCGGCGTTTCCGGCAGCCAGGCATAGAGTAAAACCCCGTCGAGTAACGAGGTATGATTGGCCACTATCAATACCCTGTCACCGGCGCTGTGATAGTGTTCCAGACCGATCACCTCGACGCGGTATAACAGTTTCAACAGGCAACGGAGCAGGAATTTTATGGCTCGAGTCATTTCCCAATTTTACGGAAAATTAATTCCGGATGCACAAACTGGTATTTCTGGGGTATGCCGGGCAGATACGCCGTGGGGAATTAAGCCTCGTTCGGGTAGAGAACCAGTGTTTGTCCGGGTTGCAGGAGATGGGTATCGGAGAGGTTATTCCATTGGACAATCTGGGTGATGGTGGTTCCGAACCTTCTCGAAATCAGCCAGAGGGTATCGCCTTTTTTAACAGTGTAATTCATGGTCGAGTTTTTCGCGGCGAGGGTTGTGGTGCCGGCATCTGCCTGATGATAAGCCACCGGCTGGACGTTTAATTGCTGCCCAGGTTTCAGCATGCTGCCCCGCGCGAGATGATTCCAGGTCATCAACTGGGTGACCGTGGTGCCGAAACGTCTGGCGATTAACCACAGGGAGTCTCCAATTTTTACGGTATAGGTGACGAGATTTATAGGATTGATCGCCGTCGTGACGACACGCACCGGGTTGTTGTTCGATGTCTCAGGTTTGCTGGAGTTGGCCGCGACCTTGGTATTTTTATCCGTTGCCAGCCACAGCGTGAGTTTTTGTCCTGGGCGGAGTAACTTGTTTGGCGGTATGCCATTCCAGGCGCACAGGCGCTCGACACCCAGGCCATAGCGCTGGCCGATATCCCACAAGTTGTCGCCACGTTGCACCGTATAGACGTATTTTTCGCCTGCTCCCGTCTTCTGCAGTCCCTGATAAAGCCGTGCATCCGCGCTCATGGAATAATGCCTGTCCGGTTGTCTGGCTGTCGGTATGAGCAGGGAATTGCCGGTATGGACCAGATTACCACGCAAGCCATTGGCTTGTTTCAGGGCTTCTGTGCTGATGTGATATTGCTGTGCAATGGTTCCCAGGGATTCGCCGCGTTTAATGGCATGGCGTGTCCAGGTAATCCGTTCTTCTTTTGGCAGTTCGGATAGTCTGGATTTGAAAGCTGCCGATTTTTTCATCGGTATCAGTACACTGTGTGGCCCATCCGGATCAGTGGCCCAGCGATTATAAGCGGGGTTCAGGATATACACTTCATTCATGGTTTGTTCGGATAATTCCGCCACCAGGGCCAGATCCAGTTGTCCACCTGTTTCGACCTGGGCGAAATATTGTTTGTCCGGAATCGGCTTCCAGGCAATGCCGTGTTGTCCAGGGTTAGCGACCAGTTCGGCTACGGCGAGCAAACTCGGCACATAGCCGCGTGTCTCGCGCGGCAGTGACAGGGACCAGAAATCCCATTTCCTGCCCATCTGTTTATTGCGCTGAATCGCCCTGGCGACATTTTTCTCGCCCGTATTATAGGCCGCCAGCGCCAGCAACCAGTCACCGTTAAATTCCTGGTTCAGTTTTCCCAGATAGTCCAGAGCCGCATGGGTGGCTGCGACAATATCCCGGCGTCCGTCATACCACCAGTTTTGTTTGAGACCGTAACGTATCCCGGTACTCGGAATAAATTGCCAGATGCCGGAGGCGCTGCTGGGAGAATGAGCGAAGGGATGGAAAGCACTTTCGACGATGGGTAACAACGCCAGTTCCGTAGGCATATCCCGTCGTTCCAGTTCTTCGACAATGAAATAGAGATAGGGTCGGGCGCGTTCGGAAACCCGGTCCAGATATTCCTGATTCCGGCCATACCAGGATAATTTCTCCTGGACAGTGCGCTGCTGTAGGTACCGGTCCAGTTTGATTCCAGCGCCCAGACGTAGCCATAAATCACCGGCGTCAGCATCGTCCAATGCAGTATCTGCAGCACTCTGAGTATTACCCTGTCCATCGGTATCCGCGGGATTTACGGCTGTGCCAGGATGTTTGCGTGTTGTTCGAGCTACGGAGTCGCCATGGTCTGCTGGTTTTCTGAAAACAGATCCAGACTGCTGATCGGGCAGATAAGAAGAGGAAGTACAACCAGTTATTATTAGTATTATCGCCGCGGGGAGCAGCAAACGGTTTATATACATCCCGCAATACTAGGTAGCCGAGCTGGATTGGTCAAGTTTTAAAACTCGATAGTTATGGAATGATTGATCGGGATCTTCATTACTGTATGAATCGCGACATTAATACAACGGTTGTGATTTTTTTTCATCATCGATCGCCTGTCTGAATAACTAAAGTCAATTCCGATCAGACGGTGAGAAAGCGGATTAGAATTTGTCCTTCCAGCTGCGCAATGTGGCAAATACCTCGGTGGCATTCGCTGACTTTTGCTGCCGGTGGCGATTCGCGGCAGCGATTACATTTGGCTCGCCCGTACGGAGAAAGGGGTTGGTCAGTTTTTCCAGGGCGATACTGCCTGGCACTGTCGGCAAATCGTTTTTGCGGCGGACCTGACTCTGCTCCATACGTTGCTGGATATCCTGGTTCCCGGGTTCGACCGCCTGCGCGAATTTCAGATTGGCGAGGGTATATTCATGCCCGCAATACACCAGGGTACTATCGGGCAAAGTGGCGAGTCTGCTGAGCGATTGATGCATCTGCGCGGGAGTCCCTTCAAACAGCCGTCCGCAACCGGACATGAACAGGGTGTCACCGACAAAAACCATGTCGTTGCCGTAATAAGCGATGGCTCCAGCGGTATGACCCGGTATGTCCATGACCCTGAACTGCATGGACAGGTTCTGCAGATCGACAACGTCACCTTCGCCCAGTGCATGGCTGCGGCAGGGTATTTGTTCAGTGCCGGGACCGTAAACCGGGATAGTGTAATGGTCCAGCAGGTCCCGCACGCCGCCCGTATGATCCGGATGATGATGGGTGATTAAGATGGCCGCGGGTTCCAGTTGCTCATTCTGCAACCGCTGCAGGACCGGCGCGGCATCGCCCGGATCGACTATCGCTACGCGCTGATTATCCGTCTGGATAATCAGCCAGATGTAATTATCAGAGAATGCCTGTACCGGCTCAACTTTAATCATCCGCGCATGCTCGCATGCAGAAGTAACCAGAGTCAATGCTGCAAGACAATGGTAAAATCCCGTTGAAATTTCTGGTGATTAACCATTGTGGCAGACAGGCAAAATTTAGCGGTCGCGGATTACTCAATCAGGCAGATGCTGAGGGTCTGGTTCGCCAGTCCCCTGGGTGAGGCACTGTTACAGATGGAACAGCTCAAGGCGAGCCAGGCCCTGACTGATCTGTTTGGATACCATATCGTACAGCTCGGCTGTCTGCATGAGCATGGCTTTATCGAAGCCAGCCGCATTTCACACAAGATCATCCTGCAACTCGATGAACAGGTGAATCACGGTTGCCGGACCGACGTCATCAGCAGTGCAGATGCACTGGCGCTGGCATCCGACAGCTTGGACGTGGTCTTTATGCCGCATGTGCTGGAATATACTGCCAACCCGCACAAACTGCTGCGGGAGGTGGAACGGGTCTTGATCGGTGAAGGACATCTGGTGATTATCGGATTCAATCCCTGGAGCTTATGGGGATTATGGCGATTGTTACAGGCCTGGCGTGAAGTGCCGCCCTGGTGCGGGCATTTCTTCGGGTTGGCCAGGATCAAGGACTGGCTGTCGCTCCTGGATCTGGAATTGCTCAGTATAGAGCGGTTTTTTTTCCGGCCGCCACTGAAAAACAGCCGGATCATGCAACGGCTCGTCTTCCTGGAGAAACTGGGAAAATATTGCTGGCCCTGGTTCGGCAGTGCCTACCTCATCGTGGCCCGCAAACGCGTGCTGCCGCTTACCCCAATTAAACTGCGCTGGCGCGATAAGCGCAGCATCATCGCTGGTATCGTCGAGCCTTCGACCCGCATGCGCGATTCACTCCATGAGTAAAGTTGTCGAAATCTTTACTGATGGCGCCTGCCGCGGCAACCCCGGGCCGGGCGGCTGGGGCGCGGTCCTGCGTTATAACGGCGTAGAGAAGGAATTATCCGGCGCCGATGCGGACACGACCAATAATCGCATGGAACTGACGGCCGCCATTCAGGCACTGACTGAACTCAAGCGTCCTTGCCGGGTGCAATTGACCACGGATTCGGTCTATGTGAAAAACGGCATCACCCAATGGTTGCCGGGCTGGAAGAAAAAAAACTGGCGGACCGCTGGCAAGAAACCGGTGAAAAACGTGGATCTGTGGCAGCAACTCGATGCCGTCAACAGCAAACATGAGATCGAATGGCTCTGGGTGAAAGGCCACAGCGGTCATCCGGAAAATGAACAGGCGGACCGGCTGGCAAATCAGGCAATCGATGTTATGCTTGAACGCCTATGACTATGCTAATACTTAGCTGATTCCATGCGGCAGGTAGTGCTGGACACCGAAACCACGGGCCTGGAACCGACCCAAGGCCACCGTATCATTGAGATAGGCTGCGTGGAAGTGATAAACCGCAGGCGCACCACCAATTATTTTCACCAGTACCTCAATCCGGAACGCGACGTGGAGGATGGCGCCTACGATGTGCATGGCTTGAGCAAGGAATTTCTCGCCGGCAAACCACTCTTTAAGGATGTCGCCGCGGATTTCATCGGTTTCATCCGCGATTCAGAACTGATTATTCATAATGCCCCGTTCGATGTCGCTTTTATTAACGCCGAACTGGAACAACTGGGCCCGGAATGGGGCCGTCTGGAGGAGTATTGCAAGGTTGTTGACAGCTTGAAAATCGCGCGGGAGCTGCACCCGGGGCAGAAAAACAGCCTGGATGCCCTGTGCTCGCGCTACAGTATCGACAATTCCCAGCGCGATGTTCATGGTGCCTTGCTGGATGCCCAGCTCCTGCTCGATGTCTATCTTGCCATGACCGGCGGCCAAACCTCTTTGTCCCTGGAAGATGAGCTGTACCCAGGGCAGGCAGGCGCCTTTACGACTGCCGAGCTGGATCGGCAGCATCTGAATTTAATCATTATCGAACCCAGCGCCGAGGAAGCGGCTGAGCATGAGAAGTTCCTGGATGCGCTGGAAAAAGGCAGCGGTGCACGGAGCATCTGGCGCAGCCTGGAAGGAGAACATTAATTAAGGAACCTCTGATTAACTCAGAGGTTCCGTCCGGTACATGGATGTGCCGGCATTGTTCAAACAGGGAACTGTTTGAACAATGGAGCTAAGTAAAAGTCACATCTTTTACTTTGCGGGCTCTGAAAAGTCCAGGAGGGACTTATTCAGAGCTTCCCTAATTACAACAGGATGATGCATTGCTTGTGCAGACACTGTAACGATACCAACGGTCACGTTGAGGTGTCTCAACGCGACCAACTTCGGATAAAATGAGTAACGCGGATTAGGCTTTCGCGCGGGTCGCGGCATCCAGCATTTTCTGTAATTCACCCTTCTGGTGCAGATCCAGGGTGATATCACAGCCGCCGATCAATTCACCATTGATAAACACCTGTGGGAA